>CALVVX010000001.1 GCA_944364015.1 uncultured Bacilli bacterium
ATAATTATTTCCCGGGAAATAATTCTTAACTATAATTTCTATATCAACAGTACATTTTTATATACGATTATACACGTAATTATTTCCCGGGAAATAATTTTTAACCGTAATGCTTCTATCAACAGTATATTTTTATATACCATTATATATTAAATAAAATTTATTAATGAAAAACATATTAAAATTTTAAAAAAAACAATTTAATTCTAAATTTTACTATTTATATTTAAAAAATATAATTAAATTGCTTTTTTTATTCAAATTATTTCAAACAATTGTTTGCTATGTTTAAAGTAATAAAAGAAGTTATTGATCATCAATAACTTCCTCATCATCTTGAACTTTTTCTATAATAGCTACAGAACTAACAACCTGATTTTCTTTTAAATTAATAAGTTTTACTCCTTGAGTAACCCTACTCATTGTAGGTATTTTTTCTACATCAATTCTAATAATAGTACCTATATCAGTAATAATCATTGCATCTTCTTTATCCTCAACAGTTTTAAATGTTACTAATTTACCATTTTTATCAGTAATATTTAAAGTTTTTACACCTTTTCCACCTCGATTAGTAATTCTATACTCATCAACAGAGGTTTTCTTTCCATATCCTTTTTCTGATATTACTAATACTTTTTGATCTTTATTTGCTATTTCCATACCTACCAAATAAGAACCATCTAAATTAATTCCTTTTACACCTGATGCACTACGTCCTAAAATTCTTATATTATTTTCTTCAAATCTAACCATTCTACCATTAGCAGCCGCCATCATTATGTCATCTTCTCCAGTAGTTTTTTTAACAGAAATTAATTCATCATTTTCTTTTAACGTAATAAATCTTTTTCCATTGTTTCTAATATTATCAAATTCACTAATATCAGTTCTTTTAATTATTCCTCTTTTTGTAGCAAATACTAAATATTTATAATTTTCATCTTTAGATATTTTTAATAAAGAAGTAATCTTTTCATCTTTATCTAAAGACAATAAATTAACAACAGGAAGTCCTTTAGATTGTCTACTAAATTCTGGTATTTCATATCCTTTTAAACGATAAACTTTACCATTATTAGTAAAAAACAATACATAATCATGAGTAGTACAACTTATTAAACATTCTACATAATCTTCCTCATTAATAGACATTCCTTTAATACCTACTCCTCCTCTATTTTGAGTTTTATAAGTATTAGATAAAATTCTCTTAATATAACCATTATTAGTAATTGTAATAACAACATCTTCTACAGGTATTAAAGACTCATCTTCAATATAATCTATTGCACTCATATCAATATGTGTACGTCTTTCATCTGCATATTTTTCCTTAATTTCAAGCATTTCTTTTTTAATTACTTCTAGTATTTTTTCTTCACTAGATAATATTTCTTCTAATTCTTTAACTAATTTTTCTAATTCTGCTATTTCATCTTCTATTTTTGCTTTTTCTAAACCAGTTAAACGCTTTAATCTCATATCAAGTATTGCTTGAGCTTGGACTTCAGATAAACCAAAACTCAACATTAAATTGTTTCTAGCAACATCATCATCTTCAGATTCTCTAATTATCTTTATTACTTGATCAATATTATCTAAAGCTATTTTTAATCCATCTAATATATGTAATCTATCTTTATACTTTTTTAAATCAAATTTACAACGACGATAAATAACATCTTTTTGATGATCAACATACTTCTCATAAATTTCTCTTAATCCTAATGTTCTTGGTATACCATCGACTAACATTAAAAGATTTATACCATATGTAGTTTGTAATTGAGTATGTTTATATAAATTATTTAAAACTACATTAGCATTTGCCTCTTTCTTTATATCAATTACAATTTTTATTCCCTCAAGTGCAGATTCATCACTTAAATTTGAAATGCCATCAATTACTTTATCTCTAACTAATTCTCCTATTTTTGTAATGAAATCTTTTTTATTAACTTGATAAGGTAATTCAGTAATAACTATTTTTTCTTTTCCATGAACTTGTTCAATATTAGTCATACCTCTTATTGTAATTGTACCACGTCCTGTTTCATATGCTCTTTTAATGCTACTATTGCCTAAAATAACACCAGCGGTTGGAAAATCAGGACCTTTAACATATTGCATAAGCTCTGTAACAGTTATATCTGGATTATCAATATAAGCAACACATCCATCAATTACTTCTCCTAAATTATGAGGAGGTATATTAGTAGTCATTCCAACTGCAATTCCCATATTACCATTAACTAAAATATTAGGAAATCTTGAAGGTAAGACTGCAGGCTCTTTTCTTTGTTCATCATAATTTGAAACAAAATCAACTGTTTCTTTATTCAAATCACGTAATAATTCCATAGAAATTTTAGCTAATCTTGCTTCTGTATAACGTGATGCAGCTGCTCCATCTCCGTCTATAGAACCAAAATTACCATGACCATCAACTAAAGGATGACGATAAGTAAAATCTTGTGCCATTCTAACCATTGAATCATAAATAGCGGAATCTCCATGGGGATGATAATGTCCCATTACAGCACCGACTGCATTTGCACTTTTTTGATACTTTTTATCTGGAGTCATTCCCTCTTCATATAATGTATATAAAATACGTCTATGAACAGGTTTTAATCCATCTCTTACATCTGGTATTGCTCTTGAAACAATAACACTCATTGAATAATCTAAAAAAGATTTTCTCATTTCTTTAACTATATTTATCGTAACTTTTCTATCTTTTTCTAACTCTTCCATGATAACCTCCTATACATCAAGATTTTCTACGTATAATGCATTGTCTTCTATAAACTTACGACGAGGCTCTACTTCTTCTCCCATAAGTAGTTGGAAAGTCTCATCTGCAACAATTGCATCATCTACAGTAATTTGTCTTAAAACTCTTTTATCTATTCCCATAGTTGTTTCTCTTAATTCAACTGGATCCATTTCTCCTAAACCTTTCATTCTGCCAACTTCATATTTAGTATTTTCTGCTAAAGTAGATAAATACTCTGACATTTCATTTTCATCTAATACATATTTTATCTTTTTTCCATGTTTTATTGAAAACAAAGGTGGTTGAGCGGCATATATATATCCTTTTTCTATTAATGGTCTAAAATACCTATAAAATAGCGTTAGAAGCAATGTTCTAATATGAGATCCATCTACATCAGCATCTGTCATAATAACTATTTTATGATATCTTAAATTATCAATATTAAATTCATCACCAATACCTGTTCCAATAGCAGTAATCATTGTCTTAATTACATCATTAGCTAAAATTTTATCTAAACGAGCTTTTTCTACATTCAAAATTTTTCCCCTTATAGGAAGAATAGCTTGTGTAATAGGATCTCTTCCCATTTTAGCAGAACCCGCTGCACTATCACCTTCTACTATAAACATCTCTGATATAGTAGCATCTTTAGAAGAACAATCAGTAAGTTTACCCCAATAATTAGTAATCTCTAAACCACCTTTTCTTCTTGTCATCTCACGAGCACGTTTAGCAGCTACTCTTGCTCTTGCAGCAGTCATAGATTTTTCAATAATAATACGAGCTTGATTTGGATTTTCTAATAAAAATCTTTCAAAACCTTGAGCAAAAATATTAGCAGATATTTTTCTAACCTCACTATTTCCTAATTTAGTTTTAGTTTGACCTTCAAATTGTGGTTCTGCCACCTTAGCGGAAATTATCATTGTAATTCCTTCTCGTACGTCATCACCTGTTAAAGCTTCATCATTATCTTTTAAAATTTTATTAGATTTAGCATAATTATTAATAACTCTAGTTAAACTATTTTTAACTCCATCTTCATGAGTACCACCTTCTGGAGTTTTAATATTATTAACAAACGAATAAATAGCACTATTATATCCATCATTATATTGCAAAGCAACTTCTAATTCTACATCATTATCACTACCATTTATATAAACAATACTATCTTGAATAGGAGTTTTATTTTTATGAAGTAATTCTATGTATTCTTTTATTCCACCTTCATATAAGAAAACATCTTTTTTATCATCTCTTTCATCTACTAAAATAATTCTAAGACCTTTATTTAAAAAAGCTAATTCTCTTGCCCTAATAAATAAAGTTTCATAATTAAATTTAGTAGTTTCTTTAAAAATAGTAGGATCTGGCATAAAAGTTACTATAGTACCAGTTCTATCTTCACTACATTGTCCAACTACTGTTAAACTCTGCTTAATATGACCACCATCAACAAATTTGGCATTATAAATTTTACTATTTTTATAAACAGTTACATCTACCCACTTACTAAGCGCATTAACAACAGAAGCACCAACTCCATGTAAGCCTCCAGATACTTTATATCCACCTCCTCCAAATTTTCCTCCTGCATGCAATACAGTATAAACAGTCTCTACTGTAGAAATACCTGTTTTAGGATGTTTATCAACGGGAATACCACGACCATCATCTTTTACAGTAACAGAACCATCCTTATTTACTATAATTTCAATATCATCGCAATAACCCGCTAGTGATTCATCAATAGCATTATCTACAATTTCCCATACTAAATGATGAAGACCAACTTCACTAGTAGAACCAATATACATACCAGGACGTTTTCTAACAGCCTCCAATCCTTCTAAAACTTGAATATCAGATGCATCATAATGATTTTCCATTATCTCACTTCCTTTTCTAAATTTCCATCTTTAATTGTAAAAATACTTGCTTTTTTTACTAATTCATTATCTATTAAATTAATATCAGTAGTAGTAATAATTGTTTGTACATTATCATTAATATACTTAATTAAATTATTCTTCTTACCTATATCTAACTCACTAAATATATCATCTAAAAGCAATATAGGATAATCATTACTAACTTTAGAAAAAATTTTAACCTCTGCTAATTTTAATGCAAGAATAGCGCACCTTAACTGTCCTTGAGAACCATATAAAGATAAATTCTTATCATTAAAACTAAAAATAAAATCATCTCGATGAGGACCAATTAAAGACATTTTATAATTAATCTCTTTATCTAAATAACTATTTAACTTATTCTTAAAATTATTTTTCATAAGATTAACATCTTCATCAATTAAAATATTAGATATATACTTTAAACAAAGACCCCTACTAGAAGTAATTTCAAAAAAAATATCATCAATATATTCATTAATCTCATTAATAAATTCAAGACGTAACTTTATAATATAAATAGCTAAATCACAAATCTTATCATTCATTATACTTAAATAATCATAATTTTTCTTACCACTTAATTTCAAATATTCATTTTTTTGATTAATTAACTTATTATAATCCATCAAAGACCTAATATATTTTAATGAAAGCTGACTAATTTCAATATTTAAAAACTTTCTTCTAACACTAGGACCATCCTTAATCATTCTAATATTATCAGGACTAAAAATGATAACCTTTAAATTAGTAATATAATCACTTAATTTACTAACTTCTTTATCATTAATTAAAACATTTTTCCCCTTATTACTAATAATAAGTTTTAAATTTTTTTTACTAGTACTATTAATTACTAAAGCTTCTAAAACAGAAAAATTATTACCTAATTTAATTAAATTTTTATCAGCAATATGAAGATAAGATTTAGTAATAGATAAAACGTAAATAGACTCTAATAAATTAGTCTTACCTTGAGCATTATCACCAATTATAATATTTAACTTATGATTTAAAGATAACTCCAACTTATCATAATTACGATAATTTCTTAATTTTATCTTATCTATTACCATCTAAATTACTCCTCAATTTCTATATAGATTAAAAAAATTTCTACAATATAATTATACCACAAAAACCCTTATATTTAAAGAAAAAAACAGATATTTTTAAGTTTTTATAACCTTTTTTGACTAAATTTTTACCAAAAAGAAAAAAGTGCTAAAATTAACACTTTTTAACTATAATTTTATTCATATTTTCCATACATAAACAACGAGAAAATTGATTATTAATAACATTATAAGACACAGGTATTTTAAACTTTAAATTATCTTTAAATACCAATATAGTACTAGATCCTTTTTTTACAAAAGAAACTAAATTTTGATAAGAAATCCAATAACAATTATTAGAAGAATTACTCCTAGTAGGAAAAAACAAGTTATTACATTCTTTATCTAAATAAATAGGCATCTTATAATGTTTACTAATCAAATTTTCACTAACCTTAACCATATTTTCATAAGAAGTACGATTATTATTACATGTATCTTTAATAATTGAAAAATGATTTTGATTAATTGAAAACGATTTTGATTTTTCACAAATTTTAGTTCGCCATTCATTTTCTGATTTTATAAACAACGTATCATCATTTATAAAATATAACTCTTCCATCGATCTTCCCCCCTTTCGATGGGTCTTATTAAAACACACAGACATGTCGAATTTTGTTGAAATTTGTCGAAAGTAGCAAAAAAAAATTACTTTTTGTAATTTTTTAGATTAATTAGTAAGTTTTTATCGGTAAAACTAATTGAATTAATGAAATATCATTATTAGATTTTAATATAATTGGACTACTATCATCGTTAATATAAAGTGATACTTTTTCTTGATTAAAACTCTTAATAGCATCTAACATATATTTAGAACTAAATGAAATAGAAACACTACCTTCACTATCTACATTTAATTTCTCTTCTACTTTACCTATTTCTGGTGAATTAGAAGAAATAATAAGCTCTCTATTAATAAGTTCTAATTTTATAGTATTTTTATCTTTATCAGAAGTAAGTAATGAAGCTCTATCAATCATTTCATATAAAGAATTTGAATCAATTTCAATTACAGTAGCAAAATTATTTGGAATAATAGATGAATTAGCAGGGTAAGTACCACTCAATAATCTTGATAGAAATAAAATATTTTTATATTTGAATAAAATTTTATTATTAAATAAATGTAACTCTAAATTCTCATCATCATCATCTACTATTTTTGATAATTCTAATAAATTCTTACCAGGAATAACAATATTAACAGATGAATCTAAATCTTTATCTATATTAATGACTTTTCTAGCTAAACGATATGAATCAGTTGCAATAACTTCAAGAGCATTATTATCTATTCTAAAATTAATTCCTGTTAATATAGGTCTTGTCTCACTTTGAGCAGTAGCAAAAAATGTTTGATTAATAATTGTTTTAAATTCATCAGTATTTAAAATTATAGGTTCTTTAGTCTCTTCTAATTCTAAATTAGGAAATTCCTCTGGATTAATACCATTCAAATTAAATTCTGTATTAGAAGTAGAAACTATCATTTTAAATCCATCAATAACCTCAATAGTAATATCAGTATCAGGAAGTTTTCTAATAATTTCTACAATGTATTTTCCCCCAATTACTATACTTCCTAATTCTTTTATCTCACTAATATCTTTTTTATCAATAAAAGATCTAACAGATATATCAGTATCGCTTGCAAATAAATATAATCCTTCCTCTTTCAAATCAAACTTAATACCTGTTAATATAGGAATTAAATTTCTAGTTGAAATAGCTTTAGAAGTATGATTTAAGTTTTCTAATAAAATATTTCTCTTAATTATAAATTTCATTCTATTCCTTCTTTCTTTATTTATTATATATATATTATTATTATTATACTGTGGAAACTGTGGAAAACTAACTCTAAGTCTTATAATATAAGGAAAAGTTTTCCACAAGCCTGTGGATAAAATTAAAAGTTATCCACATTTATCCACAACTTTATGTGGATAAACTTGATTTTAGTTCTTCAATTATTTGTTTTAATTGTTCATTTTTTTCTAATTCATCTTCTATTTTTTGATAAGCACTAATGATTGTAGAATGATCTCTACCACCAAAGTATGTTCCTATTTTTGGAAACGATTCTGTTGTTAGTTTTCTACATAAATAAATAGCAACTTGTCTAGGATAATTGATTGTTTGATTTCTCTTTTTTCCTTTAATATCATCGATATTAACCTTAAAATAATCACATACTACTCTTTGTATACGATGAACATCGTTTTTATACACACTACGATCAATTAATTGATCTTTTAAAGCATCTACTGCTATATCTAGGCTAACAACACCTTTATTCATCATAAGAGCATAAGCAAATACTCTAGTAATTGCTCCTTCTAATTGTCTAACATCAGAATCAAAACTATTAGCAATGTATTCAATAACATCTTCTGGTACATCTTGAGCAGCTTCTTGATGAGATATTTTTTTCTTAATAATATTAACTCGAAGTTCAAAATCAGGAGGAGTAATATTAGCAGTAAGCCCCCAGTTAAAACGTGTAAGTAATCTATTTTCTAACATTTTTAAATCATCAACGGATCTATCAGAAGCAATAATAATTTGTTTATTAGAATTATATAATTCATTAAAAGTATGGAAAAATTCCTCTTGTCCTTTAGTAGCAGTACCTAAAAATTGAATATCATCAATAATCAAAACATCAATATTTCTATATCTATTTTTGAAATTATCAATTTTTTCAAAACTATTTTTATCATTATTTCTAACAGCATTGATAAAATCATTAACAAATTTATCAGATGAAATATATAAAACTTTTTTATTAGAATTTTCTAAAATATAATTACCAATAGCCTGCATTAAATGTGTTTTTCCTAAACCACTTTTACTATATAAAAATAATGGATTATAAGCCTTACCAGGTTTTTCCGCTACTGCTCTAGCGGCCACAAATGCAAATTTATTACTGCTACCTACTATGAAATTATCAAAAGTATAATTTGGATTTAAATTAGCATCTACTGCACTTTGATAAGGAACACCTGCTTGAATATCTTGAGTAATATTATTTTCTTTATCAGATACTTCACTTTCTAACTTAAATACAAAATTAAAATTAGTACCAGTTAGAGAGTTGAATATTTTTTCCATTAAATCTTTATAATTTTCTGTCAAATGTTTAATATGTAATTGCATAGGAACAACCACAATAGCATTTGTATCAGTTAAATCATGAAGTTTAGTGTCTTTAAACCAAGTTTCAAACGATAAAGAGGATACTTGCTCTTTTATCATTTCCAAAAAATTATTCCATAAAGTATCGGTATTCATCATATCCTCCTTTCGTAATTACTATTTTAACACATATTGTGGAAAAAAACGACATAAAATTACATTTTTTTTACTTTTCAACATAGTTTTCCACAAGTTTTCCACAGCTTATCCACAAGCTAAAGCCTTATATTTCCTAATAAAAACCGACTTTTCCACAGAATGTGTGGATTTTTACTTTCCACAGGCAAAATATTGAGTTTTCCACAGGCTGTTGAAACTGTTGATAAAAAATAAAAACCCTTTATTTATAAGGGCTAGATAAAAAAAGTTTTCCACATAACTTGTGGAAATACTATTTTAATTCAACCATCCATTTATCATATATAGAAGCATTAGTACTACTAGGCTCTGGATTAGGAAGTTCCATTCTAACAATCATAGGAATTTTCATCATTCTACCAAAAGCAACACATATACCAGATTGTAAAGCTTTTTGCTTTTCGATAACATCTGCACTAATATTTGGTACCATTTTTCTAATATATTCTAAATCGGTTGGATGATTAATTTTAAATATCAAAAAGTTACTACATTGAGAAATAACAGTTTCTGATAATTCAGTAGGTCTTTGGGTAATTAAGTCTAAAACTAAACCAAATTTACGTCCTTCTTTAGCAATTCTTTCAAAAATATTATAACCAAGAATTTCATTATCAAAATCTTTTTGAACATATCTATGAGCTTCTTCTAACATAATATGAATAGGCATTGAACCACGATCAGGCATTTGTTTTGAAAACTTAAATAATAATCTTGAATAAATTTTAACCAAAGTTTTTGCAAATCTATCATCAACATCTTCTAAAACAAAATTAATTATTTGAGCTCTTTTATTATTTTCATAAGCAATAATATCATATATAAATTGATTTAGATCTACAAAGTTATCATATTTAAAAAATCTTGAATTAGAACTATTATTTAAAGTATGTAACCTAACCTTTAATGCAGTAGCCTCAGTATACGATTTTTCATTTAATAAAAGTCCTTCAGAAATTAAAGCAAAGTTAAGTGCCACTTCTAAATCATCTAAATTAAAATATATAGGTACATAATCTTCATTCCATTTAGTTTCATTATCAACAAATTTTTGAATATATTCTGCAATTAAAATACGTTCTACAAATTCTCCTTGACTATCAATATCAAAACATTTTCTAAATTGACGAGTATATCCAACACCAGGAACTTCAACATCTAAATTTAAATCTTCTGTATTACAATCTGTTAAAATAGAAAATATTTGATCCCTTATCCTAGCGGATACTTGATTAGTATACATAACAGAAATAATTGCTTTAGCTATTAAGTGATTTTTATATCTTTTAGTCTCTTCATCATCTCTAGCAAAAACTGAAACATAACTTAACATTTTTTCTATAACCATTAATTGTGAATAGCTAGTAACATCTAATAAATTAGCATAATCATCAACATTAAGTAGCCAAAGTGGTAATTTAACTATATTATAATCAGTATCACCACTTGTAGTATACATCTTATAGTTAAAATTTGCATTATAAGTATTAATACTACGAAAAGCATTATCATATTCACTGGTATTATTAAAAATAAATATATTACTATTAAAAGGTATTTTATCTTTCATATTAAATAAATTTTGTACTAATCTAGCAACGCCATATGTTTTACCAGAACCAGTATTACCAAAAATAGCACTGTGATTTGAAAACATATCGTCAATATTAATCTTAATTGGATAATTATATAAAGGAGAAATACCTAAAGTCATACTTTTAGGATCATTATCTCCCACTATTTCGGCTAGTTCTTCAGTATTAATAATCCTAATCTTCGCAGTCAAACTAGGTTTACGAATAATACCACTATAAAATTTACCATTAATAAATTCTCCTAAAAAAGTAATTTTAATGTTCTCTCCATCAACTTCTTCAATTTCTCCTAATATTTTTTTATCATCTTCAAAAACAACATTAAAATTAAGAAGATCTTCACTAACTACACCTGCAATCTTAACTAAAGCATAATTTTTACTAATTGAAATTATTTTTTCAAACATACACATCCCTCTATTCTAAAAAAATTATATCAAAAAAAAATAAAAAAAACAATTAATTATTCAAAAAATATTGACATAACAAAATAAAGCATTTATAATAAAATAGCATTTTACTTTGGAGGTGTAATAATAAATGAAAAGAACTTATCAACCAAATAATCGAAAAAAAGCTAAAAAACATGGTTTCTTTGCAAGAAAAGAAGGAAATGTATTAAATAAAAGAAGAGCTAAAAAAAGAAAAAGATTATGTTCTGTTAAGAAAAAATAATAAACCGACTAAAAAGTTGGTATTTTTTGTTCTGGAGGCAATATGAAAAAAAAAGAAATATTAAAAAAAAATGAAGATTTTGCTACTATAATAAATCAAGGAAAAAAAGAAAAGAATGAATATTATAGTATTTTTTACAAAAAAAGTCCAACTAATTTATTTGGAATAAGTATACCTACTAAAACAGGTAAAGCAGTAATTAGAAATAAAATAAAAAGACAAATAAAAAATATAATAGATAATAATAAAAAATATATACAAACAACTTATGACTATGTTATAATAGTAAAAAGATCCATCATAGATTTAACATATAAACAAAAAGAAGAACAATTAATGAAATTAATGCATAAGATAGGAGAAAATAATGAAAAAAGGTAGAAAAATAATAATATTAGTACTAATGGTATTTTTAATAACAGGGTGTACAAAAAACTTAAAAGATGAAAATAATAATGTTATTACAAATAAAGAAACAGGTCAAGCAATAACAGAAAATATTATATGTCAACCAACAGAAGAAGATGTAAGAAACATATATATAGAAAATGGTGTAGATTTAGATAAATTACCAGTATGTAAAAATTTTACACCACTAGATAATTATGAAGGAATATGGACTAGTTTTTTTGTAAAACCATTATCATGGGTAATAATTCAAATAGGATTAATTGTTAAAAATTATGGTTTAGCAATAATTATAACAGCATTATTAATTAGATTAATATTAATGCCTATAACAGGTAAAACTGCAATGCAATCAGAAAATATGAAAAAAGCTCAACCAGAAATACAAAAGCTAGAAAAAAAATACAAAGGAAAAGATTCACAAGAAGATCAAATGAGAAAAGCTCAAGAAATGCTTTTAATATATAAAAAATTTGAAATAAATCCTGTATCAGGTTGCTTATTAGCAATAATTCAAATGCCACTGTTGTTTGCTTTTTTAGAAGCAATAAATAGAACACCTGCAATATTTGAAGGAGAGTTTTTAGGACTACAAATGGCTACTACTACACTATCAGGTATTCAACATGGTAACTATTGGTATATATTATTTATAATAATAATATTAGGAACAACTTACTTTTCATTTAGAAAAACTTTAAAAGATCAATCAATGATGCAAAAACAAATGAAATTTACAATATATTTTATGTTAGTCTTAATTTTAATTGCTTCACTAACTCTACCAACAGCACTTGGTATATATTGGATTACTTCAAGTTTATTTACAATTGGACAAAACCTATGGGTAGAAAGAAAGAAGGCTAAATAATGAAAAAATATATTTATGAAGAAAAAAATTTAGAACTAGCCAAAGAAAAAGCTTTATATGAATTAGGATTAAGTAGTGATAAAATAATAATAAATGATATAACAGAAAAAAATGGATTATTAAAAAAGACTGTATCAATTGAAGTAATAACAATTCAAGATGTAATATCATATATAAAAAGCACTTTATTAGAAATATTAGATTTAATGAATATAAAAGCTAATTTAGAAACAAAAGTAAGAGAAAATAGAATAGAAATAAAAATATTTTCTGATAATAATGCCATATTAATAGGAAAAAATGGAAAAAATATGCAAGCATTACAAACAATTATAAGACAAATACTTAAAAAAGATATAAAAGAAAAAATACATTTAATAATAGATGTAGAAAACTATAAAGAAAAAAGAATTAGAAATTTAGAAATACTTGCTAAAAAAACAGCACGAGAAGTTGCCAAAACAAAAGTAGAAACAAAATTAGATAGTATGAATTCATATGAAAGAAGAATTATACATAACATATTAAATGACAACAAATATGTATATACTGAAAGTATGGGAGAAGAGCCAAACCGTTATGTAGTAATAAAACCAAGATAGTATGAGTTCATACTATTTTTTAGTGTAAAGTATGTATAAAACAGTTAAAAAGTAATTGACTTAATATAACTAAATTAATATAATACCAATACCAAAAGGAGGGATATTATGTATAAAGTAAAACAAATAAGTAGTTTTTTAAGTGATATAACTACAGTTAATGAAATATATATCTATTTATTTATTAGAACAATAATATTCTTATTTATTGTATTTATATTAAAGCAAATATCTCTAAAAATAATAAAAAAAATAAAAGATAGTAAAAAAGAATACATATATAGTCAAAGAGTAAGAGTAATTTCTGCAATATTAAAAACATTAATAATAATATTTGTGTGGGCAGATTATATAAAAAATATCCTAACATTAATAACCTTTATATCAGCAGCCTTTACAATTGCTTTAAGAGAATTTATATTTAACTTTTTCGCAGGTCTATACATAAAAATTAAAAAACCAATCTCACTTGAAGATAGAATAGAAATTGATGGAATAAAGGGTGATGTAGTTAATATAAAAATGATGAATTTTGAAGTATTAGAAGTAGATGAAGATACAAAAAGAGGACAAAGTACAGGAATAATAATAAATTTTCCTAATACTACAATTTTTAGAGAACCATTAAAAAACTATTCAAAAGCTTTCAAATATATATGGGATGAAATAATAGTAAAAGTACCTCTTGATAGTGATATAGCTAAAGCAAAAGGAGTATTATACAAAATAATAAATAATAATGAGATAATAAAAACTATACCAAATAAAATGAAAAAACAATTACAAACAATTAATACAGAATATAGAATATATTATAATCAATACGAACCAGTAATATACACAGAAGTTGTGGATAACTGCATTGAATTACAAATAAGATATCTAATACATCCAAAAAAAGCTAGATTTGTTGCATCAACAATATGGAACAAAATATTAGAAGCATATAAAAATAAAGAATTAGAACTATATAAAAGCTAATTCTTAAAATCATTTAAACAATAATTAACATTTTCATTCCAAAAAATTTCATGTATTTTGCTAATCTTTTCACTAGTAAAATCAAACAAACTTTGAAATTCTATCTCTCCCCTTTTACTCAAAACAATTAAAATATAAGGATTTTCATCAAACTTAATTGTCATATCATGAATAGAAGTATTAGCCCAACCAGACTTATGTGCCATAATAAGTCCATCTTTTGGAATAAAATTATATTTCGCAGTAGTAAAAACACTCATAATTTCTTTACCATAATCATTTTCTAAAGAAAAATCATATAGATATTTCATAATTTTAACAGCATCAGTTGCATTAATACTAGAAAATAAAACATTATTTTCATAAATAGAATTAACGTTTAACTTATTCCAAAAATCTTTAACATCATTTATATCAAAACGACTAGCAAGCATTTTATAAGCAATATTATCACTTTCTACAATTGCATAATAACATAAATCCTTAATAGAATAAACTTTACCAAACTCTTCATTTTGAATAATACCAGAACCACCAGTATAAAAATCTTTAGTATAAGTCATTTTCTCATCTAAATTAACATTATTTAAACTAGCCTCTTTATAAATATAAATAACAAATGGTGCTTTTAATACAGAAGCTCCATATATTTTTTGATCTTTATTATACGAAACAGAAAAACCAGTATTCAAGTCAAAATAGTAAAAAGCAAAATTATTTGAATCACTATTATAATAATTTTCTAATTCCGTAACTAAATAATTAATATCTGAATTATTCTTCACTTCAGTGGACATATAAGAATGTAAACAATTAGAAAAATCGACAATTTTTTGATCTAAATTATTATTATTATAATACTTTTGTAATTCATAATTTTCTTCATAATTTACTAAAGCATTATTATCAAGTTTATTCTCATTAACAGTTAAAGTAGAATTATCTTTCTTATCAATAACACTTGCCATAACTTTATAAGAAACAAAACAAGTAAAAACCATAATTACAATAAGACAACAATATCGAATAAAAAAACTTCTGTTCACATCTGCCACTCCTATCATAAAAATTATATCACATTAAAAATCAATAATCAATTATAAAAAAAGAATAAGATAACTTATTCTACAGATTTCATTGATTCAGCCATATTAATTTTTTCTAGTTTAAATCTCATAATAAAGTTAGCAATTAAAGCAAACAATATAGTAATTACTAAAGATAGAATATAACTTAAAGCACTAATTTTTATCTCAAAAGCCATCTGTTCTACTTGAACTTGAGCCATAACATATAAATGTAGTAATTTACCAAGAGCTAAACCAATTAAAGCTCCAATAATAGATAAAATAATATTTTCTCTTAAAACATAAGAAGCTGTTTCATTACTATGAAATCCTAATACTTTTACTGTAGCAATTTCTCTACTACGTTCAATAATATTAATATTAGTTAAATTATATAAAACAATAAAAGCTAAAGCACCGGCACTAAAAATAATTAAAGCAACAATATAATTAAGACTATACATAGAATCTTCTAAAATATCTTTTTGTTCATTAAGTAAACTAACATTATTAACACCATTAATGTTTCTTAAATCAGTAATAAATTTATTATCTAATTGATCATATTTTAAATAAGCATAGTTATCATGATAATTAGATAGATAATTACTATTAATATAAATATAATGGTTTAAATAATTATTACAAATATCACTAATTACAAAAGTATAATCTTTATCTAAAATATTTAAAGTAAGTTTATCATTGACTTTAATATCTAAAAGTTCTGCTAATTTAGAACTAATAACAGCATGATTATCAGTAGGATATTTAATAGTTTTATCATCATTAAATAAACCAAAATAATCTTTAGCATCATCTTCATTACTAGCTATAATAGTAGCTTCTTTAACTTTATCATTATAGTGGATAGTTAAATCAGTTTGGTAAGCTAAAATGTATTTACTATCATTAGAAGTAATTAAACTATCAATATTATTAACAACATCAGAATTATTTTCAAACGAAATTGTAGCATTATATTTCATAATATCATCAAATTGATAATCTAGAATATCAGAAACAGAATCTTTAACACCAAATCCAGTAACTAATAATGCAGTACAACCACCAATACCTAATAACATCATAAACATTCTTTTTTTATATCTAAAAGTATTTCTAATAGTAACCTTACTTAAAAAAGATAAATGTTTCCAAAAGAAATCAATATATTCTAAAAATATTCTCTTTCCTCCACTAGGAGCCTTTGGTCTAATTAAATAAGCAGGTCTTTCTCTTAATTCGTTATAACAAGAAAATAAAGTAATTAAACCAGATCCAATTGTTGCCACAATTAAACATAAAATATAACTAATAGGATTAAAATAATAAGCTAAATTTGCAAAACCATAAGTTATATCATATACTTCCCAAATAATTCTAGGAATAACACCAGTACCTATAAAAAAACCACAAATACAACCTAAAAATGAAGCTGAAACAACATATAAAATATATTTACTAGCTATCTTATTAGCACTATAACCTAAAGATTTTAAAGTACCAATTTGAACTCTCTCATCATTAACCATTCTATTCATTGTAGTAATACAAACAAAAATAACTACTAAAATAAAGAATACAGGAAAGACATTAGCAATACTACTAACAATAGAAATATCATTTTTAAAACGAGATGCACCAACATTTTCCTCTAAAGTTAGAGTATAAGTATCAGGTTCTTCTAAATTATTAACCTCTTCTCTACTATCATTAATCTCTTTACTTGCATTATCTATTTCTTTTTTACTATCTTCTAGCATACTACTAGGAATACCAGAATTAATAGCCATATTATACTGATCAATAGCGCTATTTAATTTTTCTTGAGCTTCATTAATCTCATCAAGCGCTTCATTTTTAATATCATTAAATCTTAAATTAGCCCTTGTAGTTAATAAATTATCAACCTCATCTTTTAAACTATCAATCTTATTATCATAATCATTAGAAAAAATTAATAAATCTTTATCAACACTCAAAACAATTTCATGATAAACTTCAGAATCAAAAGCATCTTTTAAAACATAAACAAAACCACTTAAATTGCCATCACCTACTGTAGTACTACCTCTTTCATAACTAATAAATCGAGGAGAATTTACTAATCCAACAATTTTATATTCCAAATTAGATAAACCATCAATAGAATCTACAACTTTAATAGTCTTACCAATATCACTAACATCGAAATTAGCAGCATCAACCACGCATTCATTTTCATAAATAGGCATAGATCCTTCAATTAAATCGACTTTAGCTAAATCAGATAAAGAAATAATTTGATAAGCTTTGGTTTCTTCTAATTGCATTAAAGCATCTAATTTATAAACTCCACGAGCATTAGTAATACCATCAATATCTAAAAAAGAATTAACATCTTCATCAGAAAAACCTAAAGTAGATACTAAAGAAAAATCATACATATCAAGTCTATCAAAATAATCATCTAAAGTTTTTTGCATAGAAGGTTCTGCATTATTAATACCAGTAAAAAAACCAATACCTAAAGCTACAATAGCAAAAATAGCTAAATATCTACCAATAGAATTTTTAATGGAACGTAATAACATTAAAAAAGTATATTTATTCATAACATCACCACTCAATATTTTCAACAGGAACAATGTTTTTATTAATCTCTATATTATCAATTTTACCACTTTTAACATGGATAATTCTATCAGCCATTGGACAAATAGCTTTATTGTGGGTAATAACAATAATAGTCATTCCAGTTTTTCTACAAGTATCTTGTAAAAGTTTTAAAATAGCTTTTCCAGTTTTATAATCTAAAGCTCCAGTAGGTTCATCACATAATAATAATTTAGGATTTTTAGCTAAAGCTCTAGCAATAGCCACTCTTTGTTGCTCTCCTCCAGATAATTGAGCAGGAAAATTCTTCTCTTTGTTTTTTAAACCAACTTGTTCTAAAACTTTTTTAGAATTAAGAGAATCTTTACATAATTGAGCGGCTATTTCTACATTTTCTAAAGCAGTCAAATTAGGAATTAAATTATAAAATTGAAAAACAAAACCTACATCATGGCGTCTATAATTAGTAAGTTTTCTTTTATTATAAGAAGAAATATCGTCATTATCTACAAAAACTTTACCACTAGATAAAACATCCATTCCCCCTAATATATTAAGTAAAGTAGTCTTACCTGCACCAGATTCTCCTACTATGATGCAAAATTCACCCTTATTAATAGAAAAACTTGCATTTTTAAGAGCTAAAGTTTTTACATCTCCTGTATCATATACCTTATCAACATTCTTAAAAACAATAAAATCTTTCATAAAACCTCCATTTGACATCTCTTATTACCTATGATATTATTATACCAATACTTTATTTAAAAAACAACCAAATACTATTAAACCTTGTATAAAATGAAAGGAATGATACCATGAATGATACAATTACAGCCATTTCAACAGCCCAAGGAGTTGGCGCTATTGCTATAATAAGAGTAAGTGGAGATTCAGCAATAGATATTGTAAATAAAATATTTAAAGGCAAAGATTTGACCAAACAAAAAACACACACTATCTGTTATGGACATATAGTAGACAAAAACAAAGTAATAGACGAAGTATTAGTAAGTGTAATGAGAGCTCCTAAAACATTTACTAAAGAAGATGTTGTAGAAATAAATACGCATGGAGGAATTGCAACCACTAATAAAGTATTAGAATTACTATTATTAAATGGAGCCCGATTAGCGGACGCAGGAGAATTTAGCAAAAGAGCATTTTTAAACGGAAGAATAGACTTAATAGAAGCAGACGGTATCATGAATTTAATTGAAGCTAAAACACAAGTCGCAAGAGAATTATCAATAAACCAATTAAGTGGAAAAGTATCAAACTTAATTATAAACTTAAGAGACAAATTAGTTCAAATAATTGCTAATATAGAAGTAAACATTGATTATCCTGAATATGAAGATATAGAACAATTAACAAATAGTAAAATTAAAAATAATATAGAAACATATAAAAAACAATTAATACAAATAATAAAAGAAGCAGAAGATGGAAAAATAATTACAGAAGGAATAAAAGTAGCTATAATAGGTAGACCAAACGTAGGAAAAAGTAGCCTTTTAAACAACTTATTAGACGAAGATAAAGCAATAGTAACGGATATTGAAGGAACAACAAGAGACATAATAGAAGGAAATTTATCAATTTCTGGAGTACCTTTAACAATAATTGATACTGCGGGTATTAGAAAAACAGATAATGTAGTAGAAAAAATAGGAGTCGATAAAAGTAAAAAACAAATAGAAAAATCAGATTTAGTAATATATATGTTAAACAATAATGAAAAAATAGCCAAAGAAGATATAGAATTATATAATTTGATAAAAAATAAAAAACACATAGTAGTAATAAATAAAATAGATTTAGAAAAAAAACTAATACTACCAAAAGAAATAAAAAATCCAATAACTCTAAGTATATTAAATAATATGGGAGTAGACAAATTAAAAGAAAAAATAATAAATATGTTTAATTTAGAAAAACTATCTACAAGTGATCTTACTTATTTAAGTAGTGCAAGAAGCATTGCATTATTAAAAAAATCTCTAAATTATATAGAAAATGCCATTGAAAATATCAATAATAATAGTCCTATTGATATAGTAGAAATAGAATTAAAAAATTCATGGGAAGCACTTGGAGAAATAATAGGACAAACCTATAGTGAAGAATTAATAGATGAACTATTTTCTAGATTTTGTTTAGGAAAATAAGAAAGAAGTGAAAAAATGAATAAATATGAAGTAATCGTAGTAGGAGGAGGACATGCTGGCGTAGAATCAGCATTAGCTACTGCTCGTCTAGGACATAAAACCCTCTTAATAACAGGAAGAATAGAAAACATTGCAACAATGCCATGTAATCCCTCAATCGGAGGTTCCTCAAAAGGAATAATAGTAAGAGAAATAGATGCCCTAGGAGGAGAAATGGGAATAAATGCAGATAAAACATTAATCCAAATGAAAATGTTAAACTCCTCAAAAGGACCTGCTGTAAGAAGCTTAAGGGCGCAAGCAGATAAAATAACTTATCCAAAAGAAATGCAAAAAACTCTTAAAAATCAAGAAAATTTAGATATAAAAGAAGCAATGGTTGAAGATTTAATAATAGAAAATAAAAAAGTAAAAGGAATAATTACAGATAAATTAGAAAAAATAGAATCTAAAATAGTTATTTTAACAACAGGAACTTATTTAAAATCAGACATCTTAATCGGAAGCAGTAGAACAAGAAGTGGACCACATGATGAAAAGCCTAGTTTACATTTATCAGATAAATTAAAAGAATATGGATTCAAAATACTACGTTTAAAAACAGGAACACCTCCAAGAATAGCTAAAGATAGTATTGATTTTAGTAAAGCAAAAGTAGAAGAAGGAGATAAAAAAAGCTATACATTTTCGCATGATATAAAAGCAATATATGATATAAATAATCAAGTTCCATGTCATCTAATATATACTACTTTAAAAACTCATGAAATAATATTAAATAACTTAAATAAATCTGCAATGTATGGTGGAATAGAAGACATCATAGGAATTGGTCCTAGATATTGTCCTTCTATTGAAGACAAATTAGTAAAATTTAAAGATAAAGATAGACATCAACTATTTTTAGAACCAGAAAGTTTGTATTATGATGATATATATATCCAAGGATTTTCTACTAGTATGCCAAAAGATATCCAAGAGCAAATGGTAAAAAGTTTACCAGGATTAGAAAACGCTAAAATATTAAGATATGCCTATGCAATAGAATATGATGCAATATATCCAACACAAATAAATGCCTCACTAGAGACTAAAATAATAGAAAATTTATTTACCGCAGGACAAATAAATGGCACCAGTGGTTATGAAGAAGCTGCTGCTCAAGGATTAATCGCAGGAATAAATGCTTCATTAAAATTAAGAAACAAAGAACCATTAATATTAAAAAGAAATGAAGCATATATTGGCGTTTTAATAGATGATTTAGTTACAAAGGGGACAAAAGAACCATATCGTATGTTAACTTCGCGAGCAGAATATCGATTACTATTACGCCATGATAATGCAGATTTAAGATTAAGAGAATATGGTTATAAAGTAGGATTAATTTCAGAAGAAAAATATCAAAAATTAATTCAAAAAAAAGAAGATATCAAAAAATTAATAAACGAAATAAAAACAAAGAAAATATCAATAACAAAAGATAATAAAAAAACAAGTCTAAGCATATATGAATATTTAAAAACACCATCTACTTCTTTATTAGAAATATTAAAAGAAGATAAAAACTATTCACAAGAAGTAATAGAACAAGTAGAAATACAAGTTAAATACGAAGGTTACATAAAAAAAGTAGAAAGAGAAGCAGAAAAAATGCTAAAAAACGAATCAAAACAAATACCAAAAGACATAGATTACAATAAAGTAACAAATATAGCTACAGAAGCTCGTCAGAAATTAATTGAAGTAAAACCTAAAACAATTGGTCAAGCATTAAGAATAAGTGGTGTAAATCCATCAGATATATCAATATTAATGGTTTATTTAAGGAAGTATTATAATGAATAAGAAAGAATTTATAACCAAAATAGAAGAATTAGGAATAAAACTAGATAACGAAAAAATAGAGCAATTAGATTTATATATGAAATTATTACAAACAGAAAATAAAAAATATAATCTAACTGCAATAATTAAAAACGAAGATATATATTTAAAGCATTTTTATGATAGTCTTACTATTTTTAAAATAGAAAAATTATCTAATCAAAAAATATGTGATTTAGGAACAGGAGCGGGTTTTCCTGGTTTGGTTTTAAAAATAGTTTTTCCTAATTTAGATGTAACCTTAATTGAGGCTACTAATAAAAAATGTGAGTTTTTAAAATTAGTTATAAATAAACTAAACTTAAAAAAAATTACAGTAATAAATACTCGTGCAGAAATTTATGCCAAAAACAACAGAGAAATATTTGATATAGTAACTGCTCGTGCAGTAGCAGCCTTAAAACATTTATTAGAATATGCTATTCCCTTACTGAAAGTAAAAGGTTACTTTATACCACTAAAGAGTAATATTGATAATGAAACAATAAATATTGAAAATTATTATAAAAAGTTAAAAATAAGACAAGTAAATAAAATAGAGTTTTTTTTACCTAAAGAATTAAGTAAAAGAACTTTAATAAAATATGAAAAATTAGAAAAGACAAATCTAATTTATCCTAGAAATTATAATAAAATAAAAGAAAAAGATATATAAATATAAAAAATATGTTATAATTTTACTATGGAGGATAAAAATGTTAAAAAAGAATAAAAATAAGAAAATTATTATACTTATTACAATAATATTAATTGTATTAATAATAGTTATTAGTATATTACTAAATATAAATAACACTAATAAAATTAAAAAATCGGCTATTTTATGGTATAACGATCAAAACGGATTATATAATGAAACTACAATTGGAGCATTATATAAAAATGGATATATAAATAGCAATAAATCTTTATTTTTAAAACAAGATTTATCATGTAAAATAATAAAAATAGAAAATAACAAAGCTATAATAACAAATGATGTTGATTGTAACTTAAATGATCAGATGCAAAAAATACCTACTTTAATAGTTAATTTATATAAAACTAGCGATAATTCAAAATATGATCCTAATACATGGACTTCTTCAGATATAGAAGTAAAATTAAGCTATAAAAACAATAATTTATTAGAAGAAGATATAAATCGTATTTATTTAACAAAAGATTATTCTGAAAACAAAGATGATAATAGCTTAATAATAAGTACTCAAAGTTTTATAGAAGACACTTATACTATTAATGTAATGTTAAATGATGGTTCTATTTATAGTAAAGATTTTAGTATAAAAATAGATAAAACTAAACCTATATATATAGATAAAGAGATAACAAATGAAGATTATAAAGCTTATTTTGAAGATAATGAAAGTAATTTAGATGAAGTGTTATATTATTTAACAGATAATAATACACCTCCTACTAATATAGACCAATTTAATAAAAAAGAAAATATTTCTTTAGAATCAGATAAAACATATCAAGTCTGGGCAGTAGCCACAAATAATGCAAATTTATATTCTGATTTTATAGAAATAGGCAATTTTAGTCTTAAAACTTTTGAAGAAGAATAAAAAATATACTCTTAAAATACTCTTAAATAGAGTTTTTCTTTTATAAAAATTATGATATAATAAAGAAAATAGGAGTGTGCAATATGAATAAAAAAGGATTTACACTAACAGAACTACTCGTGGCAATAGCAATATTAGCAATAGTAGTATCTTTAGGAATCGGGGGTTATATATTGTATCAAAAACAAGCTAAAGAATATGCTTATGAAAGAAGTAAAGATTCTTTAATTTCTTCTGCTATATTATATTATCAAGAAAAAGAATTAAAACCAATTGCAAGTATAGATGATAAAAATTATTATTGTATAACAGTAAGAGATTTAATAAATTATGGTTATCATGATGAAAAAGAGATAAAAAATGTCGATCGAATTACTCTTGATACATATATAAAAATAACAGAAAATATTAATACACAAGCTAGAGAAAAACAAGAATTAATATCAAATGATGTATTAGATATATGTAATATTGCATCTCAAAAATTAATAGCTAATACTAAGGAAGTATATTCTAATAAAGTAATAAGTGAAATAGAAAAATTAAAATTTTATAATAATTATACTTGTTATTATAAACAAGATAATAATGCTTATATAACTGGAGAATATATAGATGGTGATGAATATGGATATTGTCATTTTAATAATTTGGCTCCAAATACTAATTATACATATAAAGCATGTGCTACTGCAGAGTTCAACTCAAAAGAATATGAAGCATGTTCTGATGAGATAAAGGTTACAACAAAATCAATTGAAACACCAAAAATAGAAGAATATTCATATTTTATATCAAATATAGAATACAAAATAAGTGATGGATATAATTTTAATACTTGGTCTAATGACAAAGTAATTAATTTAAAATATAATTATGAACAATTAAATCCTCAAACAACTTACATAATGTTTTACGTAGATACGTCTAATACTGTAAAAGTAACTAATACAAATATTTTAAAATGTAACAATAGTAGTTGTACAACAACATCAAATGTAGCTAAAAATACACTTCTACAAAGTGGTTGGTATGGATTAAAAATAGATGATAATAAAACTAAAAGTTTGACACTTAGAATAAATAAATCTAATGTTAATATTCAAGCTAAAATATATGATGGTACTAATAATAGTCAAATAGTAAACTATAAATCAAGTAAAATAGATAATGTAAAACCAAATATAAGTAGTATAAGTCAAACAAATAACTATAATAGTAGTACTAAACAAAGCCAAATAAAAATAACTACATATGATGCTGATTCTGGTGTAGATAAAATATATATTAGTAAATCAAATAAAACTCCGACACTAAACTCAACAGGATGGACAACATTATCTAATACAACATATCAAACATATCTTGATATTGAGACAACTTATTATATGTGGGTTATGGATAAAGCTAAAAATATTTCAACTATAAAATCATACTATGTAACAAATCCTGATAAAGAACCACCAGTAATAACAACTACAATACCATCATATTGGACTCAAAGTGGTAAAAATGTTCAAATAAAAATAACAGACAATGTAAGTTTAAAAAGTTACAAAGTATATAAATCAAATAATAGTAGTAATATAGTTGCAAGTAAAACGTATACATCTACTAAAACATCTGATACATTTAGTGTATATTTAGATAATAATAACTATACAGTATATGCTTGTGATACTAGTAATAATTGTAGTAGCAAAAACATATCTAAATCATCATTATATATAGATAATACCCCTCCAAGTGTTGGAACTTATAGATATAATGGTAGATGTAGTGGTGATAATTTATATTTTAATTACACAATAAGTCCAAAAGATACAGGCTCTGGATCAATATCAGTATATCAATATATATCTACTAGTAGTTCCACACCATCTACTAATAGTAATCTTTGGGAATATTATAGTACTTATAATACACTACCATGTGGTAAGACATATTATCTACATATAAAATTAGTAGATGCTGTAGGAAATGTAACTAGAACAAGATTAGACAGCAGAAAATGTAATTGTCCTGCGCCAGAACCAGTACAAGATTCAGATTGTAAAATAATATGTATTATGAGAAAAGCAAGAGATAATTGGCATGGTGCAAGTAGTTCAGATAAAATTAAATGGCATGCGATTAACTCAATTTTAGCGGGAGACGTAAAATATCCATCACAAATGATTTATGTTGGAGGTAATGTTGGTTCATGGTACTATAAAGGAGAAGTAATTGAAACATGGTATAACAAAAATTGTAGTCCAAGCACAACCTGTGAAAATCCAACCTGGGAAAATTACAATAATAAAAGATATGCACAATATAATTTTAATACCAATGTAGCAAGTTGTTCTTTATACGATGAACAATATCCAAGTGGAGAATGTAAAAATGGTGTATGTTACTGTTGTAAACGAGGAACTGGATGGTATGGTGGTACTTGCTATGATAAATAATAAGGGTGTGAGATGATGAGAAGAAAAATATTAATACCATTGCTAATACTTATATTACTAGTATTAATTGCCACTATAGCATATGGAATATATTATAATAATAAAAACAATAACGATATATTAAATGCTAGTATAAAATGGGCAAAAGATTTAGATCGATTATATAATGAAACAACAATCGGTACTTTATATCATTATGGATATATAAAAGATAATAAAACACTTTTACTAAAGAAAAATAGAGATTGTCAAGTAATAGAAATATATCAAGATAAAGCAAATTTTAAAGAAGAAGAAAATTGTAACTTAAATGAAGAATTAAAAAAAGTACCAATAATACAAATAAAAATGACAAATGTATCAGATAATACAGAATATAGAGAAAATACATGGACTTCTTCTGATGTAAAAGTAGATGTATACTTTAAAAACAATCAAGCTCCTATTAATATAAGTAATATGTATATAACACTTAATTCACAACCAATAATAACAGAAAACTTAATTATAAAAGCAGATGAGAATAAAATTGATACATATACTATAAATTTAGTATTAGAAGATGGATCAATATATACTAAAAACTTTGAAATATTAATAGATACAACTGCTCCTACTTATATAAATGCTGATATGTCTAATAATGATTTTGATGCTATTTTTGAAGATAATGAAAGCGGTGTAGAAAAAATACTATATTATGTATCAGATCAAGAAACACCACCATCAAATTTAGAACAATTCCTACCAAAAGAACAATTAGAACTACTAACAGGAATAACATATAATATTTGGGCAGTTGGAGTTAATCAAGCAGGTGTTTATTCAGACATAACATATATTGGACAATATAATAAGAATTAAATTAATACTTGTAAAATAAAAGAAAATATAGTATCATTAAATAAGAAAGTATGAAAAGAGGGATAAGATGGAACCAGGAAAAGAAGTTATAAAAATAAGTTTAAATAGCATTATTCCAAATAGATTTCAACCTAGAATATCATTTGATGAAGAAGCTTTAAATGAATTAGCAAGTTCAATAAAGACATATGGAATATTACAACCATTAATATTAAGACCTCTAGGAGATAAATATGAAATAATTGCAGGAGAAAGAAGATATAAAGCTGCAACTATCGCAGGTTTAAGTGAAGTACCAGCTATATTAGTTAACCTAGATGATCAAACAAGTGCAGAACTAGCGATAATAGAAAATATACAAAGAAAAGATTTAACCGCAATAGAAGAAGCAAAATCATATAAAAAATTATTAGATTTAGGTAATTATACTCAAGAACAATTAGCGGCAAAAATGGGAAAAAATCAATCAACAATAGCAAATAAACTACGTCTTTTAACATTATTACCAGAAACTCAAGATGCACTAATGAATAATTCAATATCAGAAAGACATGCTAGGAGTTTATTACAATTAAAAGACGAACCAGGAAAACAAAGAGAAGTATTAAATCGCATTATAAAAGAAAGATTAACAGTAAAAGATACAGATGAGTTAATAAAAAATATGATAGGAGAAAAAGATATGAATGAATTTAATCAAAATAGTAACTTAAATCCGCAACCAATGAACTTTAATAACTATGAAACTGATAGCTTTGATTTAAACACTTTAAATGATCCAAATTTAACAATACCTACTAACCCACTGCCAAACCAAATATCTAAACCAACAACTAATACAACATTTGATTTTAGTAGTAGTTTTATACCAAACACTAATACTCAAACTACTACACCAAACTTTGATAGTTTATTAAAAGTAGAAGAACCACCAGTAGTAGAACCACCAAAAGCTCCAACAGTTCAAATTGAAAAATCACCAGCCCCTAATCAATATTTTCCATCACTTGAAGAAAAACCTGCTAATATGAACTTTGGACAAGCGTTTTCTAATCCTATACAAAATAATTCAATTAATATTATGACTGCTATTGATAATACAAAACAATTAATTAGAAACCTTGAATCAGAAGGATATAAAGTTGAGACAAATGAATTAGATTTACCAGATAGTTATCAAATAACAATAAAAATAAAGAAAAACTAGCATCTGCTAGTTTTATTCATATAAAAATCTATAATGACCAGTAATTCCTCTTTTATTATACCATTCAATTAAATTATCATCTTCCATTTTACTATCACTAGATAAACTAATCAAATACGCAATACCATCTTTATTTCTATAATCAGAAATAATACCAATGTGATTAGATCCAAAAGCTACAATATCACCAGGCATCCACTTATCTATCTCATACGGATCGTTTGTTAATACTAAACAGTGCCTTTCAAAGAAAACTTTTAAATTTGCAACACGGCGAAAATCAATATTAGTATCACTTTTCCCTTCAAGATGTGGATATTTATCAATATTATTTTTAATATCTTCATCAATTAATGATTTTAAATCATATCCTGCATTTTTTAAACTTCTCCAAATCAAATCAGTGGCAACTCCTTCTCCATCTGGAGGATATCCACCTTCATAATAAGTACTTTTATATTTAATTTTTTTATCAGCCTCTTTTTTAGCACCTTCTAAAATATCTGAATAATCATCAATACCATCATTATCAAAATCTATCTCACTTTTAATAATTTCTATTCCAAAATCTTTAGCACTATATTTTTTAGAAGGAAAATTAAAAAAGAAAAAAAGCCCAACAATAATTAATAAAAATACAAAAATTAACCATTTTCTCATCTAATCACCTTATAAAAAGTATAACATTAAAACTAGCTAAAAGCAACTAAAGTTATTCTTTATTTTCCTTAAATACAGCATCTAAATCTGGTTTAGTTTGATTAATATAAGGCTCTGTTCCCTTTATAAAATAAAACAATTTTTTCTTTTTATCATCTTCATTAGCGATTTTACCAGTAATAGGATTAACTAAAACACCAACAACATTATCAGGAATATCATACCAATTAGCTTCTTTATCTTTAAAATAATTCTCAATAGTCTCTATCCATATTTCTTTATGATATTTATTATCATCTTCCCCTAAAGCTCTATTATCATCATATCCATTCCATATACCAACAACTACATCTTTATTATATCCCATAATCCACAAATCAGTATTAGTAGTACCCGATTTAATTGCATATTTATTTGTAATACGAGGCAATAAACTAATAACAGTAGGATAATTATAATCAATAAAAGCACTATCATAAGTATAAGTTAACATTTCATTTAAAATAAAAGCAATACTAGAATTTAAAACATTTTCTTGATTATCTTTAAACTCATATAAAACGTTTCCCCTACTATCTTCGACTTTTCTAATAAAATGCCCCTCTACCTTATTACCTAAATTAGCAAAAGAAGAATATCCGACCATCATATCCATTAAACTAATCTCCTCGGTACCTAAAGCTAAAGATGGAATAGGTTGTAGTTGCTGAGTTATTCCTACCCTATTTGCCATATCTACAAGCATATCTTCTCCTAAAAACAAATTAGTTTTAACCGCATAAATATTATCAGAATACGCAATTGCCGCTCCCATAGAAATAGGACCATCAGCATATTTATCATTATAATTTTTTGGAGTGTAAGTCTCATCATTAGAAAAAGTAAAAGTTGTTTTTTCACTAGTAAAACTAGATGCTGAAGTAAATCCACTTTCTAAAGCTAAATAATACAAAAATGGCTTCATTGTAGATCCTACTTGTCTTTTAGAATTAACTGCTCGATTAAACTGTGAAATAGAATAATCTTTTCCCCCAACAATAGCTAATACTGAACCATCATTAGGATCCATCATCATTCCTGCAACTTCAATTTCATTACTATTTTGCATTTGATTCTTAACAGCGTTCTCTAAACTTTCTTGAGCAACTTTATCTAAAGTAGTATAAATCTTTAATCCGCCTGTTTCAATTAAAGAACTAGGAATTTCTGCTATATTTTCAAGCTCATTAATAACAGCATCTCGAAAGTAAAATAAATAATCAAGATTATCATCATATAGTTTTCCAATATAATTTAATTTAGTATTATAAGCTAAATCAGCTTCTTCTTTAGTAATGATTTTATTTCTAACCATTAAATTAAGAACAGTATATTGCCTTTTTTTAGCTAAATCTTCATTAACTAAAGGCGAATAATTAGAAGGAGATTGAGGAATTCCCACTAACATACTAGCTTCTGCTAAATTCAAATCACTAGCGCTCTTACCAAAATAATAATGAGCGGCATTTTCAATACCAAAAACACCACCATAATTAATAGTATTTAAGTATCCTTCTAGTATCTCATCTTTAGAATAATGAGTTTCTAATTCTAAAGCAAGCATTGCTTCATCAATTTTTCTAGCCCAAGTTTTTTCAAAATTTAAAAACAAATTTCTTGCATATTGTTGTGTAATTGTAGAAGCTCCTTCTTTCATATCTCCACTTGCTATATTATTAGCCATAGCTTTAACAATTCTAAAATAATCAAAACCAAAATGTTTATAAAAATATTTATCTTCAGTACTTAAAGTAGCACTAATAACATAATTACTAACATTATCTAAACTAATCCAATCTTTATCATTGTCTAAAAAAGCCTCATCATTTTTATCATACAAATAATAAGATTGTGCTTTATTAATCTCTGGTTTTGGAGTAAATAGACAATAAAAATATAAACCAACATGTATGGCTACAAAAATTAGAAATGATACTAATAAAATTTTTACTATTTTTTTTATAATATTCACTTTATCACCTTAATTTCATATAAAATATACTTTACTTGTCATCTATAATTATGTTTTGCAAAAAAATTAAAAATATAAGTTTTATTTTTATAAATATTATGGTATAATCTCTAGTGAATTTAGTTTGGTGGTGAAAATATAAAAGTAAGAATAAAAGGTTATATAAAATCAAATAATGAAAACGAATTTAAAAATATAGAATTAATTGGTATAAAAAATAATAATCAAATTCAATATATAATGGAAAATATATATCATAAAATTAAAATAGATAATGGAAAAATTATAATAACTAAAGAAAATGATGAATTTTCAAATACTATGATATTTTCATTAAAAGAAACAACAATATCAAAATATTATTTAAAGCAACATGATGTTTTAATAGATATTAATATATACACTAAACTATTAGAATATACAAATAATAAAATAAAAATTGTCTATGAAGTAATTGAATCAAATGAAACACATGAATTTCAAATAGAAATGGAGAATAGAAATGAGTATTAAAAACGAATTAGAGTTAATAATAAAAAATGCTATTAATAAATTAAATATAGAAGAAGAAATATTAATAGAAGTTCCTAAAAACAAAGAAAATGGAGATTATTCTACAAATATAGCTTTAAAACTTAATAAAAAGTTAAAAGATAATCCAGTTAATATAGCTAATATTATTGTAAATAATATAGATAAGAAAAATATTATAAAAAATATTGAAATAGTAAATCCTGGTTTTATTAATTTTTATATTGATGATGAATATTTAATAATTAAATTAAAAGAAATAATAGATAAAAAAAATAATTTTGGAAAATCTAATTATGGAAAAAATAAAAAAATAAATCTAGAATATGTAAGTGCAAATCCTACAGGATTACTTCACATAGGACATTGTCGTGGTGCAACATATGGGGATAATTTAGCTAGAATATTAAGTTTTATAGGTTATGATGTAACAAGAGAATATTATGTAAATGATGCTGGTAATCAGATGAATAATTTAGCTATATCTATTAAAGAAAGATATAAAGAATTATGTGGTTATAAAGCAAATATACCAAAAGATGGATATCAAGGTAAAGAAATAATCACTTTAGCTCAAAAAATATACGATGAATATCAAGATACAAAATTAGAAGAAGATAATGAATTTTTCAAACAAAAAGGACTAGATCAATTATTAAATAAAATAAAAAAAGATCTAGATACATATAGAACTAATTTTGATATATTTACAAGTGAACAAAGTCTATATTATACTGGTAAAGTAGATATTGTATTAAATAGGCTAAAAAACAGCAATAAATGCTATATAAAAGATAATGCATTATGGCTAAAAACAACAGACTATAATGATGAGAAAGATAGAGTATTAATAAAAAGTGATGGAAGTTATACATATTTCTTACCAGATATTGCATATCATATGGATAAATATAGTAGAAATTATGATGAATTAGTAGATGTATTAGGATCAGATCATCATGGCTATATAAATAGATTAAAAGCTGCGATTGAGATACTTAATGAAGATTCAAGTAAACTAGATATAAAGATATTACAAATGGTAAGATTAATAAAAGATAATGAAGAAGTAAAACTAAGTAAAAGAACAGGAAAAACACTAACTTTAATTGACTTAATAGATGAAGTAGGAATAAATGCTACTAGATACTTTTTCTCATCTAAAAGTCTAGATACTCAAATGGACTTTGATCTAGATTTAGCAACAAAAGAAAGTAATGAAAATCCAATTTACTACATAGAATATGCAAATGCAAGAATAAGTTCTATTTTGACTAAATATCATAAATTTAATGATAAAATAGAAAAATATAATAACATAAATACACAAGATACATATATTATTTTAAAGAAACTATGTGAATTTGAAGATATAGTCATTAGTGCTGGTAAAAACAAATTACCACATTTAATAGCTAATTACACATATGAATTAGCAAGTTTATTCCATTCATATTATGCAAAAAACAAAATAATAACAGATAATGAAGAAGAAACACAAGAAAAATTAATATTAATAAAAGCAATAAAAATAGTTTTAAATAATGCTTTAGATTTAATTGGAATAATACCAAGAGAACAAATGTAGGAGGAATTAAAATGTTAAAAAAAATGAGTAAAGAAGAATTAGAATTATTATCATATACTAAAATTGCACAATTATATTTAGAAGAAAGTAAAACTACCCTATCAACTGCAGACTTATTTAAAGAAGTATGCAAACTACTAGACTTAGGGGAGATAGAATATCAAAGACAATTACCAGATTTCTTTCAATCATTAACTACTTCTAAAGAGTTTATTTTACTAAACGATGGGAAATGGGATTTAAAATCTAATCATTCAGTAAAAATAAATATTGATGAAATATACGAAGAAAAAGATGAAGAAATTTCAGAAGATGAAAATGACAATGGAATACCAGATGATTTAGAAGATGAAGAATATGATGAAATGATTGAAGATGATTATGATGATGATAGTGATGATCTAGCGGATTTAACAATATTAGATGATGAAGAAATAGAAAGGTAACTTTCTTTTTTTTGTACTATAAAAAAAATTATCTCATATAAATTATTAGGTGATCATATGCCAAATAAAATAAAAATAGGAATACCTAAAGCATTTTTATATTACAGATACCATATTCTATGGGAAAATTATTTAAAAAAAATAAACCTTGAACCAATAATAAGTATCGATACAAATAAAGAAATAATAGAACTAGGAAAAAAATATTCAATAGATGAATCATGTTTATCATCTAAAATATATATGGGACATGTAGCTTATTTAAAAGATAAATGTGATTATATATTAGTACCTAGAATATCAGATTATGGTAAAAATGAAAAAGTATGTGTAAAATTTAATGGATTATATGATATTGTAAAAAACACCTTTAAAAACATTAATTTAATAGACTATAATATAGAAAAAACAAAACATAAAACAGAATTTATTGGATTAATAAAACTAGGTTTAAAATTTAATAAAAATATATTTAAGTTGATTTTAGCATATAAATATGCTAAAAGAAAAGAAAAAATATATTATAATAGAATAATTTATCATCAAAAACAAGCACTAAAGAGTAAAAAGAAAAAAATATTAATTGTTTCACATCCATATAATATATATGATAAATATATTGGAATACCAATTACTAATTTTTTAAAAAGTATGGATATAGAAGTATTATATGCAGACAGATTAGATAGAAAAAAAGCTATTAAAAATTCATATAAGTTATCTAAAAGTTTATATTGGAATTATTCCAGAGAATTAATTGGAGCAATAGAATATTATAAAAACAAAATAAAAGGAATAATATTTATAACAGCATTTCCATGTGGACCAGACTCTTTAGTAAATGAATTACTTATTAGAAAAATAAAAAATATCCCTATGATAAACATATTAATAGATGAATCAAGTTCTAAAGTAGGATTACATACTAGATTAGAAAGTTTTATAGATATTATTAATCAAAAGGAGCCAACAGATGAATAGTAAAATAACATTTCCTCATATAGGAAACTATTATATTCCAATTTATTATTTAATAAGTAATATTTGCCACTGCGAAGTAATAGTACCACCTCCTATTACAAGAAAAACAATAGAATTAGGCAGTAAATATAGTCCTGATTATGTATGTGTACCATTTAAATATAATTTAGGTAATTTCATAGAAAGTATTGAAAAAGGAGCAAATATAATATTACAAGCAGGAGGAGGTTGTAGATATGGTTATTATGCAGAATTACAAGAACAAATATTAAAAGATTTAGATTATGATATAAAATTTATAAATTTTATTGAAAATAATAGTATTTCAATAAAAAAAGTATATAAATTTGCTAAAAATATTAATCCAAAATTAAACAAAATAAAATTTTATTATTATCTTATAAATGCTATATTAATGATAATAATTATGGATAAATTAGGTAAATACAATAGAGAAAATATTGGATTTGCTCAAAATTATAAAGAATTTGAACAAATAGAGAAAAAAATGTTAAATGAATTAAAAAACAAAATAAATATAATTAATTTAATAAAAATATATTTTAAATATAAAAAACAATATTTAAGTATAAAAATAAACAAACCAAAAAATTGTCTAAAAGTAGGAATAGTTGGAGAACTATACTCGATTATGGAACCGTTTTCTAGTTGTTATATTGAAAAGAAATTAGCTCAAAAACATATTGAAGTAAAAAGATTTACTACCATTACTTATTTATTATTACAAAAAAAACATAACATATCTAAATTATTAAAAAAAGGGAAAAAATATTTAAAATATCATCTTGGTGCTGATGGCACTGAAAGTGTTGTATTATCAGAAGAACTAGCAAAAGCAAAATATGATGGAATAATTCATATAAAAAGCTTTGGTTGCACTCCTGAAATAAATGCTATGCCTGCACTTGCAAGAATATCAGAGGATTATCATATTCCTATAATTTATTTTAGTTTCGATTCACAAGACAACACCGTGGGAGTAGATACTAGATTAGAAGCTTTTTATGATATGATATTAGCAAAGAAAGAAAAAAATAAATTAAAATAAAATTTATTTTTTTAATTGTATCTTAAAAAAATATGATATAATATATAAGTAAGTGGTGATATTATGAGTGAACTTATTTTATGTTTAATATTATTAATAATATTTACACTAATATTTTTTGCCTATAAGTATTTAGATAAATTAGGTCTAAAATTATTATTAGTATTATTAACAATATTATCATTTATAATGTCTTTTAAAATTGGTACTTTTTTTGGAATAAATGTAAATATTAATGTTATACCATATACTTTAATATTTGTCTTAGTATATATTTTACTAGAAAAACATAGTTTAAAAGAATTAAAAACAGATATATTTTTAAGCATAATAACCTCTATATTTACTACAATTATATTTTTAATATTTATTTTATATATTCAAAATGTAAATGATCCAAATATTATAAATATAAATTATTTAATAAATTTATTACCACTTTTAAGTATTTTTATAATATTACCAATATCTATATTATTAAGTATAAAGATATATAATTATTTTAATAAAATAAATGAAAATAAAAATGTTAATATTATAATGTGTACAATTATTGTATCATTATTAGATAGTATAATTTATGCTATTGCATCTTATTTTCTAGTATTAAATATTAATCAAATTATTAATATAGCTCTTGCTAATTATTTATTTAAACTAATAATAATTATTATATCACTGCCTTTTATTATGTTTATGGCTAAAAAGAAGGTGATATCGTGAATTACATATTAATGGCTTTAGAAGTTTTAATTTCATTTATATTTATATATATTTTTTATAAAAAATATAAACAAGATGGATTATATATAATTAGTGTAATTATATTTATATTATCAATATTATTATCTATAAAAAATATTGAAATAATGAACTTTGAAATACCACTTGCTATTATATTGCCTACTCTTATATTAACAATAAGTAATATATTAGTCCAAAAGCAAGGATTAGAAGCTATAAAAAAATTAATATATATATTAAGTATAGTATCAGTATCAATAGTAACAATAGTATTACTTACTAGTTTAATAATACCAAGTGATTATTTATATAATTATAATATTTCTTATTATGAAATAATTAAAGATAATTTAAGAACAATAATAATTACTGCAATTAGTCCTCTTATAATTATATGGATAAATTCTTTAATGTATTATCAATTAAAAAGAGAAAAAAATAATGTATTTATTAGTAATATTTTTACTTCATTAGTAATTTCATTTATTGATGCAACAATATTTTCATTGCTAGTATTTACATATGTAATACCACTTAGTGAAATATTTATGATAATTGCTATAATTTATGTTATAAAATTATTAATAAATATATCAGCTACACTTTTAGTATATAAAACTAAAAATACAATAAAATAGTAGGAGGAAATTATGAGAACAAGAAAACAAGAATTAATTAGTGATAATTTAAAACCATTTATATGCAAAATATTAAAAGAAGCACGATTAAAATATAACTATTCACTTGAAGATTTAGCTAAAGCACTAAATTATCAAAAAAATAGGCAAACTCTACATAAATATGAAACAGGTAGTTTAAATATACCATATGATTTATTCTTTGAAATATGCCATATATTTAACATAAATAGCGAGATATTAAAAGAAATACCTAAAACAAAAGAAGAGCAAGAAATATTTGAAAAAAAGATGATTAGAGAATATGTAAATAGTATGCGTAGTGATAAAAATTTAACCAAAGTAGATGAGAAAATAATAAATACATTTAAAAATGCTTCATTTGAAGTAACTCATCAAAGTAAATTAGCTCTAAAAATATTAGATGATTCAATGGAACCAGCATATTATAAAAACGATAAAGTATATTTTAAAAAACAAGAAGAATATAAAACTGGAGATGATATAATTATAGCTACAAAAAGCAATGTATTATCAGTAAGAAGATTATATAAATATCCAAAAGGAATAATATTACAAGCATTAAATCCTAAATATCCTACAATTAATGTAAATATAATATCTAATGAAATGATATTAGGAAAAGTAACAGCAATATATAGAGAAGTAAAATAGACTTATGTCTATTTTTAATATATATATAAATAATACATATAATTAATTAGCTTTTAGATTTTATCAAGATATGATATAATACCAATACAAAGAGGTGGTATAATGAAATATACAACGTTATTATTTGATTTAGATGATACCTTAATAGATAATAGTGCTTCTATGCATTATGCTTTTAGAAAAGTATTACAAGTATTAAATATATCCTATAGTGAAGAATTATTCAAAAAATGGGAATTATTTGATACTATATATTGGGATATATGGCAAGTAGAAAAAGAAAACTTATCACATGTAATACCAGAAGATAAAAATACATTTTTAAGATCAAATAGATTTATATTATTTTTTAAAGATTTAAAAATTAATTATCAACAAGCAAAGCAATTAAATGAAATTTATTGTCAAAATTTAAGTGTAAATATTATAGAAATAGAAAATGCAAGTAAAATAATTAAAGATTTAAAAAAACATCATAAAATAGTAATAGCTACAAATGGTCCACATCAAACAGCAATTGAAAAAGTACAAAAAGCTAAATTAATTAATCATGTTCACGACATAATCAGTTCTGATGAAGCAGGTTTTTCTAAACCTAGTCAAGAGTTTTTTAAATATTTAGATAGAAAAATCAATAATCATGAAAAAAACAAAACACTAATAATTGGAGATAATCCATTAACAGATATTCTTGGTGGAATTAATCATGGAATTGATACATGTTGGTTTAATCCGAAAGATAAGAAGATAACTTACGAAATAAAGCCAACGTTTACAATAAAGAAATTAGAACAAATAAAAAAATTAGTAAAAATTAAATAACTTTACATTTATAAATAGCTAATGTATAATATAGCTGGAGGGTTTAATATGTTAGATAAAAAAGGATTAAAACAAGAACTAAATAAAAGAATATATGTAGATAATGCTGAAGATAAATTGGGGGAAAACTTTATTTATGTAACTTTAGGAAATACACTAAAAGTATATAATGATCAAATGACAACACTAGATTTAAAAAAGGAAAACAAAACAAAAACATTAACAATACCAGAAAGTGGTATAGTAATAGAACCAAATAGATTATATTTAGGAAGAACAAACGAATATACAAAAACAGAAGGCTATGTACCACTACTTGCGGGATTAGATTCTCTTGCACTATTAGGAATAGAAATACATATAACTGCAGGATTTGGAGACAATGGTTTTGAAGGAACATGGACTTTAGAAATAACATCAACGCAGCCAGTTATTTTATATCCAAATATGCTAATTGGTAAGATATATTATCATCCTTTAATCGGAGATCCATCAATAAAATATCAAGGAAAATATTTAAGGCAAATAGAAGAAACTGCATCTAGAATAGATAGAGAATATACAAAAAAATTAACAAAAGGGGGTAAAACATGTTAACAAATACTGAAATAAAAAAACAATTAGAAACTGGAAATATACAAATAACAAATTTAAAAGATCATTCACTAGATAAACCAAATAGTTGTCTAGTTAGTATAGAAGATTATTTATATACATTTGATTATAGAATAATAGATACAAAAGATAAAGATAAATATATGAAAGAAATATCAACAGGAGCTGTGGATACGTTAAAAAAAATAAAAATAGATAAAAAAGGTACATTGTTAGAACCTCATAAAGTATATATAACAAAAACAAGTGAGAAAATAACTACAAATGGATATGTACCTGTATTAAATGGAAGAACATCTCTATCATTATTAGGAGTCAGTATAGAATTAAATAATGGATTTTGGACACAACATCACAGTGGGCAATTATTAATTACAATAGTTTGTACAAAACCAACTATTATATATCCTAATATAGAAATAGGAAACTTAACATTTTTTGAAAGTACAAACTTTCAAAGTAAAACTAACGGCATGTTAAGTGGTAGAGAAATAGAAAGACAAATGAAACTTGGAAATATAATAATAACTCCTAAAGATAATATATTAATTAATCCAAATTCTGTTAATTTAAGTTTAAATAATACTTTAGGATATTATACAGAGCCTATAATAGATTTAAAGAAAGAAAATAAAATAGAAACAATAAAATTTGATGAAAATGGAATAATATTGTCTCCTAATCATACTTATGTTACAAGAACAAACGAGTGGACAGAAACAAAAGAACATATTCCCATGTTAAGCGGTAGAAGTTCTTTAGGAAGATTAGGATATCATGCACATTGTTCTGGTGGTATGGGCTCTATTGGCTATAAAGGATATTTTCATATGGGATTAAGGGTAACTACACCTATAAAAATATATCCTAATATGAAATGTGCTCAAATATACTATTTTAAACCTGTTGGAGAAACTATTACTAAATATAATGGTAGTATGCAAAACTTATCTGCTGAACAATTAGGTAGTAGTTATCATAAAAAACTAATAAAAAAGTAAAAAAATCAAGATAAATTAATATTCTTGATTTTTTTATTTATATTATATTTTTTAATTTAAAGCATCTTTTAATTTATTTCCAGCTTTAAATCCTGGAACAACACGTGCTGCTATATGAACAGGCTCACCAGTTTGAGGATTACGTCCCTCACGAGCTTCTCTTTCTTTAGCAGTAAATGTTCCAAATCCTACTAAAGCAACCTTTCCAGTCTTTTTAAGACCACTTGTAATACCTTGTAAAGTAGCTTCTAAAGCTCTATTAGCTTCTGCTTTAGTTAAATCAGCTTGCTCTACAATAAAATCTACTAATTCAGCTTTTGTCATATTCTTACCTCCATCTTTCAAGTAAGCTTTTCTATGCTTACAACAATAAGATATCACGAAACGGTATTAAATGCAAGTAATTTTACATAAAAAATACAATAAAAATAAAATATTGTAAAAAAAAAGAACAAAAAGTTCTACAAAACAATAGCAATCATATTAGAAGACCCTTTATTAATTACTTTAGTAAGCGTCTGACCTAATTTATGTCTAATATTATCAGGCATCATTGATAATTTTGCTTGTATACCTTCTTGAACTATTTCATCTAAACTACGCCCAAATATTTCACTTTTCCATATATTATTAGATTGAGTGTCTTTAGTTAAATAATTAATAAGTTCCTTACTTTGTAATTCAGAACCAATAATAGGTTCAAAAGTACTTTCAACATCTACTTTAATCATATGAATTGAAGGAGCTTTAGCCTTTAATTTAATACCATATCTACTACCCTGTTTAATTATTTCAGGTGTTTCTAATTTCATATCCTCAATTGTTGGTGCGGCAATTCCATAACCAGTTTGTTTAACCATTTTTAAAGCAGATTTAATTTGACTATATTCTTGTTTAGTTTCCTTAAATTCTTGGAAAATAGACAGTAAATTAGCACGAGAAGTAATATCAGTACCTACTATATCATTTAAAACTTGATTATAAAGTCCCATTGGAGCTTCTAAATTAATAGTAACTTCTCCAGAGGAAGTATCAACATCAGAAATATAGGCTTTTGAAATAAATTCACAGTCATTAAAATGATTAGTAATAGTATCTATATCTTTTAATTTATTAACACTAACTACACTTTCTCTTATTTTCTCAATATATACTTTCTTTAATTCATGATCTGGATTTAGTATAGCAATCCACTCTGGCATGTTAATTTTAACTTCTTCTACAGGAAATTCGTATAAAGCGCTTTTTAATATATTATACATATCTTTCTCTTGCATACTCTCAACATTAACTGCTAAAACAGGAACTTGGTATTTTTCTTTTAGAGAATTTGCTAAATTTTCAGTTTCTGGTAACATAGGATGAGCAGAATTTAATAAAACAATAAAAGGTTTTCCTATACTTTTTAACTCTTCAACAACATTCTCCTCAGCAGTTACATATTCACTTCTTGGTATTTCTCCAATAGATCCATCAGTAGTAACAACAATACCAATAGTAGAATGATCTTTAATAACTTTCTCTGTTCCTATTTCAGCAGCTTCAACAAAAGGAATTGCCTCAGAATACCATGGTGTCATAACATATCTAGGGCCATTCTCATCTTCATATCCTTTTGCTGCATCAATAACATAGCCAACACAATCAATCATCCTAATATTACAGCTAAAATCATCAATTCTAACTTTAGTAGCACTAGCGGGTACAAATTTTGGTTCAGTAGTCATAATAGTCTTACCACCAGCAGATTGAGGTAGTTCATCTAAAGCTCTTTTTTTCTCTGCAATATCTTCAATATTAGGAATAACTAAAGTTTCCATAAACCTCTTAATAAAAGTAGATTTACCAGTTCTAACTGCTCCAACTACTCCTAAATAAATATCACCACCAGTTCTTTTAGCAATATTTTTTATAACATCATAATTATTCATATATCCCCTCTCTTTTCTGTTTCATTAAATACTATGAAAAAATAAGACAAAATATGAAAAAAAGTACTAAATACTTTTCTTTCTTTTAATAATTTCTTTAATAAAATAATTATAAATTCCCTGCATATCATCCATATCTTCTAAATGCCATTGAAAAGATAAAATAAAATGATTATCATCTATATACTCAATAGCCTCAATAACATTATCATCACTAACAGCACTAACCTTAAAAGGAGCACATACCTTATCTACTTTGTATAAATGTCTAGAGTTAACATAATATTTATCAGATAAAAATTTAGATAAAAAACTATCTTTTTTAATATTAACTAAATGCTTTTTATTTAATAAATAATGATTATTAACTTTAACCAAATCATTTTCACATTTTGCACCACTATACAAACCAACAACTTGATGTCCTAAACAAATACCCATAAGAGGAATATTATTATCAACTGCGTATTTTACAATTTTATAATGATAATCATATATATCATTACCACCTTGAATAATAATACCATCACATAGTTTTAAAACATCATAATTAAAATTATTATTATCATAACAAAATAGTCCAATATAATTACATAAATTATCTAAATACTTTAAATTATTTTTAGTAACAACTTTATATTCTTTATCATTAATAATCTCATCACGACCAACAATTCCAATAGTAATATTATCCATCTAAATATTTATCTAAATTATTAGGAACTTTATTATTTAAAACAGTATCAATAATCTTTTGTTCCTTTTCTTTAGATACTTCCTTTCCTGTCATTTTAGCAATATCTTGAATAACTTCTTTCAAAGTAGCCTCATCATTCATATTTCCTTGTTGTAACTTATCTGCAAGTGATAAAATAGTAGCTTTATCAACATTGGTTTTCTTCTCTATTTTTTTAAAAAAATTATCAGAAAAAGACATATAAAAACCTCCTACAATATATTATATGTAGAAGCTAAATTTATGTTATTTACTCATTTTTATTTTTAAATTGTAAAACAATTGGAGTCCCCTCAAAATCAAAGTTTTCTCTAATTTTATTTTCCAAATATCTTTCATAAGAAAAATGAATTAAATTTTTACTATTTACACTAAAACTAAACTTAGGAGGTTTAATACCACATTGATTAACAAAATAAATTTTTAATCTTTTTCCCTTATAAGAAGGAGGTTGATTTAATAAAACAGCATCTCTAATAACATCATTTAAAACACTAGTTTTAATCTCTTTTTTAGAATTTTCATAAACTTTATAAATTTCAGGCATCAATGTATGAATTCTTTTTTTAGTCAAAGCAGATAAAAATACAATTGGAGCATAAGATAAAAACTTAAATTCCGCTCTTACTAATTTAGTAAAATCATTAATATTTGTCTCATTATTAACAAGATCCCACTTATTAACTACTAAAACAATAGCTTTTCCTGCTTCTATAGCATAACTAGCAATATGTTTATCATGTTCAATTATTCCTTCTTTAGCATTAATAACTAAAACACATACATCACTACGTTCAATAGCTTTCATACTTCTTAAAACACTATATTTTTCAATGTTTTCATAAATACGACCACTCTTTCTAATACCTGCAGTATCTATTGCAACATAATCTCTACCATTAAATTTAAAAGGTGTATCAACTGCATCACGAGTAGTACCTGCTACATCAGAAACAATAGCCTTCTCTTCTTTTAATAAAGCATTAACTAAACTACTTTTACCAACATTTGGTCTACCTATAATAGAAAATTTAATTATATTATCATCATATTCAACATCATTAATCTCATTAAAATCAGCTGTAATTTCATCAAGTAAATTGCCTATACCAATATTATGTTCTCCAGATATACCAATAACAGTATCAAAACCTAATTCATAAAAATTATAAATATTTTCTTCTCTTTTGGTATTATCAATCTTATTTACTGCAACTATAATTTTTTTATTAGCTTTTCTTAAAATATCACGAATAACAAAATCGTTAGTATTTAATTCTTGCATACCATCAACAATAAAAACTACTACATCAGCCTCATCAATAGCAATTTGTGCTTGAATTTTTATCTCATCATTAAAAAGATCATTAGTAACATCAATACCACCAGTATCTATTAAATGAAATTTATAATTTTTATAAGTAACATCTCCATAAATGCGATCTCTGGTAACTCCAGGAGTATCTTCAATAATAGAAATTCTCTTGCCCACTAAACGGTTAAAAATAGTACTTTTACCAACATTTGGTCTTCCCACAAGGGCAACAGTAGGTATATACATAATATCCCTCCTTTTTGTGTATTATAACATAGTAAAAATTAACTTGCAAGCGATAATTTAATACCATTATTAATGATATTAAATACTCTATTATCCCATATAACATTAGAAGATTCTGATATTTTATACATATCACTTAAAGAAGCAAAGTCAGTAAGTTCCAAATAAAAACTATTATCATAAAAATAAATATTACCATTTTTAATATTAGTATTATTTAAAATATAAAAATAGTCAACTTCATATAAAAAACTATTATTTAGATGAAAAATAACCCTAGCATCAATTTCATCATCAAATAAAATAACTTCTCTTTTAATTTCTATAATTATTCCATAATATAAATCAAGATAAATATTTAAAACAACTTCTCCACTCAATTTAAAAAACTTTAAAAAATTTTTAAAAATATTTTTAATAAATTCTTCAACTTCATCTATATTAAAAATATCAATATTATCAAGTTTATCATTTAAAACTTTAATAATATAATTATCATCATCAACTTTATTAATAATCATAATACCACCTATTTTAATGTATGAAATATATAAAAAAAAGAAACTAAATCATAGTTTCAATTTTATCTAATACTTCTTCTTTACCAGTTTTTAAAACAGTAGAAAATAAAATTAAGTCCTCTTCATTAATACCAAAAGTAGATAAAATAATTTTTTTATTCTTATCATAACTATTTTTCTTAACCTTATCAACCTTAGTAGCAATAATAGTAAGAGGAATATTATAATATTTTAAAAATTCATACATCATTACATCATCACTAGTGGGTTTATGACGGAAATCTACTAACATAAAAACATGTTTTAAATTTTCTCTTTCTTCTAAATAATCTTCAATAATCATTCCAAATTTACTTTTTAATTTTTTACTAACTTTAGCATAGCCATAACCAGGTACATCAACTAAATAAAAATCATTGTTAATTAAATAAAAATTTAGAGTTTGTGTCTTACCAGGAGTAGAAGAAGTTCTAGCAAAATTTTTTCTACCTACAAGAGTATTTATAAAACTACTTTTTCCAACATTACTTCTACCAACAAGTAAAAATTCTGGTTTTAAATCAATAGGATATTGACTAATTCTAACAGCTATAACTGGTTGATTAATACTATTAATTTTCACAAAAATCACCAACAAAATTATAACAAAAAATAAAAATAAATGCAAATTTTAATCGCGACGACTAAAAACTACTAAAGCTAAACGTAATATTTCAAGTAAAGTAGTAACTAAAGAAGCAATATAAGTAAAAGCCGCGGCCATTAACATAGAAGAACTCTGCCCTACTTCATCACTATCTAAAATAGCAAGTTCTGCAAGTTGCATCTTTGCTCTTTTTGAAGCATCAAGTTCTACAGGTAATGTAACAAGTTGAAATAATAAAATAACCAATAACAAGACAATACCTACTAATGCTAAATCTAGAAAATTAAATATAAAGCCTAAAAATACCGCTAAATAACCCATTTTAGAACTAAAATTAACCGCAGGTACTAAAGCAGATCTAATTTTCATAAAAGTATAATTATCTTTATCTTGAAGTGCATGACCAACCTCATGAGCTGCAACACTAACAGAAGCAATAGAATCTCCATCAAATACAGATTGAGATAATCTAACTACTTTTCTTTTGGGATCATAATGATCAGTAAGCTCTCCTTTAATAGCAACAACATGTATATCATCAAGTCCATTTTTTTTAAGAATTTTCTTTGCTACTTCAAAACCTGTTAATCCAGATTTAGATTTAACTTGTCTATATTTTTTATAACTACAATTAATATAAATATCTGCTACTATAGTAATAATTAATCCTAGTAATAATAATCCATAATTTAATATAATATCCATAATACCTCCTATAATATGTTTTTATCAATTAATTTTTTTCGTAATAAATCAGCTTTATCAAAATCTTTATTATTACGAGCATCTATCCAATTATTATATAATAAAATATCATCTTTATGCCATTTATCAACATTATATTTTAAACCTAAAACATCACAAATAACCAAAATCTTACTAGCAACATCTATTAAATTATTATCATTTTTTCTAATTAATTCATTTAACTTTTTAACTAATTCTAATAAATAACTAATAACATTTGGAGTATTAAAATCATCATTCATATATTTTTCAAAAATATCATCTTTAATATTAGCATTAAATTCTAAATTATTAACATTACGATAAACATTCGCACTCTTAATAACATTTCTAATTTTATCATCAATATTAATAGCCTCATTTAATAAATCACTAGTAAAATTAAGCGGTAGACGATAATGAGTTTTAAACATAGAAATTTTTATTACATTAGAACTATAATTTTTAATAAAATCTCTAGCAAGAATAAAGTTATTAAGGCTCTTACTCATTTTTTGTCCATCTACATTTATATGCCCATTATGCATCCAATAATTAGCCAAATGATGATTATGTAAAGCCATAGATTGTGCAATTTCGTTTTCATGATGTGGAAATTGTAAATCAATTCCACCACCATGAATATCAATTTTGCCATTAAAAATACCATCAATCATAACAACACATTCAGTATGCCAACCTGGTATTCCCTTACCCCAAGGCGAATCAAAAACTTCTCCTTCACTAGAACTTCTCCATAATGCAAAATCTAATGCATCCTCTTTTTTCTTGTCAACTTCAACCCTTGCACCGCTTTCTAACTCTTCAATATTTTGATTAGATAAAATACCATAATCTTTTATTTTTTTTACTCTAAAATAAACATCTCCATCAACTACATATGCATAATCTTTTTCAATTAATTTACTAATAAAATTAAAAATATTATCTAAATTATCAATAACACGAGGACGATAATCAATATCAGCACAATTATAACTTGTTAAATCTTCTAAATAAGCTTCTATATACTTATTAGCTATTTCTCTTTCAGTAACATTATTATCAATCGCAGCTTTAGTTATTTTATAATTAATATCAGTAAAATTAGAAGCATAAGTAACATCATATCCTAAATACTTAAAATACTTATATACCATATCAAAAGTAATAACAGGACGCATATTACCTATATGAACATAATTATAAACAGTTGGACCACATACATACATAGTTATTTTGTTTTTATTAATAGGAATAAATTCCTCTTTTTTATTTGTAAGAGAATTGTATATAAACATAACTTCCCTCCTTTATAAATATATAATAAAATTATGTTTAAATTATGTGAAAAACAAATAATATATAATATTTTATCACATAATTATACTTTTTTGTTAAAATAAAACAAATAAATATAAAAATACTGACTTTTACAACAAAATATAGTATAATTAAAGAACTGGAGGAAGTTATGAAAAATAGAAAGTCATCAATAAGTTCAATAGATGCTAATATAATAGTACTTGCTTGTTATTTATTTTCTTTACTATTATCATGGCTTAATGAAGCAAGATATATTGCATGGCTATTTCCTATGATTATATACATAATAGAAAGAAAAAGCGAATTTGTAAAAAAGCATTCTGCTCAAGCAACAATATTATTTGGTCTTTATACAATATTTTCTATAATATATACATTTATATTTATTATATTATTCCCAGAAGTTAATATATTTGATATTAATTTAAGTAACTTTGCAGGATCATTATTACTATTAACCACATTAATAGCATTATCATTTGCAATATTAATAGTAATAACAATAATAAGTATAATTGCAGTATCTAAAACGTGGCATTATGAGGAATATAATATACCATTAGTAAATAAATTAGTACCTAGATTTAAAAAAATAATGGATAAAATAATGCAAAATAACAATAAAAAAGATAAAGATATAATAATAGATACAGAAATAGAAGAAAAAGAAATAAAAAAAAGAAAAGAAGTTGATAAAAATGAAAAAAGGTAATTATATTGTAATATCTGGTCCATCTGGTGTAGGAAAAGGAACAATATGTAAGCAAGTAGTCGAAAATTTAAAATTAGAATATTCTATTTCCATGACAACAAGAGAAAAAAGAGAAGGAGAAATTGATGGAGTAAATTATTATTTTACTACTAAAGATGACTTTAAAAATAGAATAAAAAATAAAGAGTTTATTGAATATGCAATTTATAATGATAACTATTATGGTACTTTGAAAAAAGAAGTAATTGATAAGATAAATATGGGAAAAAATATAATATGTGAAATAGAAGTACAAGGAGCAAAACAAATTAAAAAATTATTTCCATTTGCCCTTTTAATCTTTATTACACCACCATCTATTGAAGAGTTAAGAAATAGATTATTAAAACGTAATACTAATGATTTAGATGATGTAGAAAGAAGAATAAATATTGCTAAAGAAGAAGATAAGTATAAAGATATATATGATTATGTAGTAGTTAATGATGATTTAGATAAAGCAATATTAGAAGTAAATAACATAATAGCAAACAAGATAAATAATTAAACCAAATAACTAAATTACATATAATAAAAAAGGAGGGTTTTTATGTCAAAAATACAAATAGAAGGGGGACATAAATTAACTGGAACAATTAACATAAGTGGTGCTAAAAACAGTGCAGTAGCTTTAATCCCATCAGCCATTTTATGTGATGAACAAACAACAATTACTAATGTTCCTAATATTTCAGATGTAGATAGTCTAGAAGAAATATTAAAATATTTAAACGTAAGTATAAAAAGAGATAATGATAATGTAACTATAGATTGTTCTAAAATGGAAAATAAAAGTATTCCTAATGAGTTAAGTCAAAAATTAAGAGCATCATACTATTTTATGGGAGCTTTATTAGCTAAATTTCATAAAGTAGATATGCATTTTCCAGGAGGGTGTTCGATTGGAAAAAGACCCATTGATCTTCATTTAAAAGGATTCGAAAAATTAGGAGCAAAAGTAGAAGAAAAAGATGATCACATAACAATAAGCGCAAATGAGTTAAAAGGAAATAAAATATATTTAGACATACCAAGTGTTGGAGCTACAATTAATATTATGATTGCGGCAGTAAAAGCAACAGGAACAACAATAATAGAAAATGCAGCTCAAGAACCAGAAATAGTAAATGTAGCTATGTATCTAAATAATATGGGAGCTCAAATAACAGGAGCAGGTTCAAATTCAATAAAAATAATTGGTGTAAAAAAATTAACTAAAGCAATACATGAAGTAATACCAGATCGTATAGAAGCAGGAACTTATTTAATAATAGCATCATTACTAGGAGAAAATCTAAAAATAAATAAAATAATAATTAGTCATCTAGAACCTCTAATTTCTAAATTACAAGAAGCAGGAGTAAAAATGGATATAAAAGATGATTATATAATAGTAAATAAAGTAGAAAAATATAAAGCAATAAACATAAAAACATTAGTATATCCAGGTTTTCCAACAGATTTACAACAACCTATGATACCATTTTTAACACAATGTAGAGGAATAAGTAAAGTAGAAGAAACAATATGGGAAAACCGTTTTCAAAACATACCAGATACCATAAAAATGGGTGCAGATATAAAAGTAGAAAACAATAGAATTGCCTATATAAAAGGAATAACGCCGCTTACAGGAAAAGAAGTAAAAGCAACAGATTTACGCGGAGGAGCTTCAATGTTAATATGTGGATTAATTGCTAAAGGTAATACTACAATTAGTAATATTAACTACATATTAAGAGGATATGACAAAATAGTAGAAAAACTACAACAAGTCGGAGCAAAAATTGAATTAATAGATTAAAGATTAATATAATTAACTAGAGGTGCTTATGAAAAAAGCAATATTAATTATATTAATCTTTTCTTCTTGTTATTTTGTTTATAATATAACTAAAAATAATTCTTTATTTTATTTAAACATCGGAGATGCTCTAGCTATGGGAATAGATAACAATAACATAATAACAGAAGGTTATAGTATAAAATTAAAAAATTATTTAGAAGAAACTAAGCAACTAAAAGGATATAATTCTAGTTTTACTAACAAAGACTATCGTATAACAGATATTACTAATAGTATTAAATATCATAAAGTAATAACTATTAATAAAGATGAACAAACAATAAATGAATTATTAAAAAAAGCAGATATAATAACCATATCTTTAGGAATGAATGAATTATATTATAAATTATTAACCAATACTAATAATATGTATACATATATAGATGAAATATTACAAGATATGGAAGAATTATTAATAGAAATAAAAAAATATAATAATAAAAAAGTAATAGTATTAGGATATTATAATATTACAAATAATAATAGTGATATTTTTACTTACATAAACTATAAATTAAATAAAATAGTAACTAATAAAAACTTTATTTTTATAAACTTAAATGATATTCTTAACAAAGACGATTATAATACAAATAATAATATATTTTATCCAAAAAAAGCATCATATGAAAAAATTTTTCAAATAATAGTTGATAAAATATAAAAATATTGATATAATAAAAAACGAATTTATTACTATGACTTTGTCATGGCGGAAGGAGAGATAAAATGAAAGCAAACATACATCCAAACTATGTAGAAGCTACTGTAACATGTGCATGTGGAAATACATTTAAAACAAAGTCAACTACAGATAAGATAAATGTTGAAGTATGTTCTATGTGTCATCCTTTTTATACAGGAAAACAAAACTTTGGAAGTAGAAAAGGACAAGTAGATAAATTTAATAAAAAATATGGATTTAATCAAAAAGAAACTGCTTAATTTAAGTAGTTTCTTTTATATGAAATCAATAATAACAGTAGTTGTTTTTGTCTGCCCATCTACAGTATAATTTGCTTTTATTGTTAATACATCATTGTATTCTACAATACCAAATTTTCCATATATAGTTAATCTAAATTGCATATTTAAAGTAGCTATATCATTTGGAGCAAGCGATGTTTTATCAATACTTATATTGACATTATCTATTAGATTTGACCATGAATCTATTTCATAGGTAGTGTTTCCATTTTCCCATGTTAAATTACTTAAATTTTTTATTTTAAAATTCAAATTAAAGTTTTCTCTTTTTGGGTTTACTAGTTGTCCAATTACATAAGTTTTTGTTATATTTAATTTATATGTACTAGTTGCCACATCATATGATTCATTTATATTTTCAAATCTATTTTGATTACTAATTGCGTTTCCCTCTATATATTCGGATTTAAAACTTTCATTGAAATTTACTCCATTTTCGGTTTGCTCCGGTAGTGCTGGTAAAATATTTTCAGGCCACACATAACCATCAATACTAGCTACTCCAGTTACACTTAAAGTTTCACTATAGTATGCATATGATATTCCTAATATTATTATAAATAAAATATATAATGAAAGAATAACATTTCTACTTTTTTTGTGTTGCTTTAATATAGGCATTAAAACTCACATCCTTTTGTGCAGAATAACTATCTGCATTCCATGTTACTGTTATAGTTCCATTTATGGTATTTCCACTTAATAAATCTCCACTTATATCATTTGTATTAAATGATACATCACTATCTTGATTACTTGTTATAACTAAATTTTCTAAAGTAGCATCTATTGTTCCATTGTTTGATAGGTCTGTTTGCGTACCATTAACTTCAACAGTTATATCATCTTCATTACATGCCGTTGTTGTTCCTGAAGATGATTGCTGTTTACAAACTACTGATGGAGCTCCTACAGAAGCCTCAATTGATCCTAGATTTGTAATAGTGTATTCAACAACACTTTTGCTTCCTGGTTGAGCTAATTCTGTAGCTATTTGGAATGTTAATACGCCATCTGGAGACATTGTTGTTCCTAGTGGTGTAATCGTTGTTGTTGCACCAGTATCAGTAGCGGTAGCATTAGTAAATTTAACATCAAAATCTCCTGTTGTAGTAGCAGTACCTGTTATAGTAAGTGTTGATGCAAATGCTGCAAAACTTACACCTACTGCTAAAATACCAATAATTGCTCCTACTAAAACGCTTTTTCCATACATATTTTTCATTTTTTATCATCCTATCACAATAATTATAGCAAACATAAATATCAATTACAAATAATGTTCTAAAATTACAAATAATGTTCTAAAATTATTCTCATGAATAAAATTAAAAAACGAATATTATATATTTAAATGTATAATTTTATTCATTATAAAATAATAAAAAGAAGCAAACTAATCGAACTAATGCTTCCTTTTATTAACATCCATTTTTTTTAAATATTCTTTAAACAAAACAGCATTTTTAGCTTTAACTAAAGCTAAATAATCTCCAAATTCTTGTAACAAAATACCATTATTTTTGCAAAACTCTTCAATATTCATACTAGGAAAAAGAATAAACATTTTTATTAATTCTTCTGCCTTTTTAATTTCTTTATTAACTACATTATCAGATACAGTAGTACTAGTTTTACTACTTTCTTTTTTAGTTTGAGAATACATTTCTATCTTTTGTTTTATATTAGCAATTTTATCTTTATCTGCCTCATTAAATAAGTCTTCTAACAACTTCATTTTCTTATCATTACTTAATTTATTTATTTTAGTTAAAATATCAATTATATCTTTTTTATCACTAGCCTTAAATAATTTATTAAACAAATCTTTACTATAATCAACATATACTCTTTTTTTCTTTCTAGAAGCAATATGTTTATTAATAGTAGTTTTATTTTCCCCTAATACAATTTTACGATAATTAATTCCCATAGATAAAAGATCTTCATAATTAATAGAAAATTCTCTACTCTTTTCTTTTAATAAATCATCATGCCAATTAACACTCTCACAAATATAATGTAATTGTTTTAAAAGTACTTTTTCTAAATTATTAGATACCCAAAAGTAATCATGAATATTATCATTTGTTATTTCTTTTTCTTTAATTAAATATTTAATAAGCCTAGAATAATAAAATAATAATTTAGCATTATGTCTAGAAATAAAGAAATCAAAATGCTTATTTAAAAAGTTATTATCAATTTTTAAATCATTTAATAAATATCTAATCGCATTACTTTTAACACTATCTTCATTTAATCCCATATCATTAATTATAGGTAAAAGTTTTTTTCTATCAAAATTAGCATCAACGCATAAATTATAACAAAGTAAAAATAAATTAGTAGTTTCACTCTTATTTTTCATCAATTCACCTTCTAAATATATATTAACATAATATTATTAATATTGCCATAACATTTACAAAAAAATTAAAAAATGCTATACTATAACTATATTAAATTAATTAAGAAAGAGGGTATAAAATGACAATAGGAATAACAAATGATCATCGTGGTGTAAAAATGAAAGAAATATTGACAAATTATTTAGAACATATGGAATATAATATAATAGATTACGGGACAAAAACAGAAGAATCTGTAGATTTTCCAGATTATGCTTATAAATTAGGAAAAGCAATTTTAACACACGAAGTAGATATAGGTATAGCAATATGTGGCACAGGAATAGGAATGAGTATAGCTTTAAATAAGATGAAGAATATATATTGTGCTAAAGTAAGTACGCCCGCAGAAGCATCACTAGCAAAAGCTCACAATAATGCTAATGCAATAGCTATATCAGAAGAATTACCAGAAGAATTAGCTAAAGAAATTGTAAAAAGGTTTATTGATACCCCATTTTCTAATATTAATAAGTATGTAAGAAGAAATGATAAAATAAAGGAAATTGAAAATGAGTAAAATAATACTATATGTATTAGTTATGCCATTTATAATATGGGCTTTTGATAGTATAAATATAAATCAAATATTTAAAAAAAATAGACCATATCAAGCTAGAATTATTTATATGGCTTTTATATTTGGATTATCTTATTTAGTAGTTAATTTTTTAAATGATTTTTTAGGAGTAATAAAAATTTAAAAGAGGGTAGATAATGAAAAAAATAATAATTTTTACCATAATATTAATTTTTATTCCTTTTTTTATTATAAAAATATTTAATATTAATAACATAGAAGAAATACAATTAAAATATATAAATAATATTAATGTTAGAGTTAAAAGATTAGAAACTAATGAAATACAAACAATACCATTAGAAGAATATGTTGCAGGTGTTTTAGCAGGAGAAATGCCTATTTATTTTGATTTAGAAGCATTAAAAGCCCAAGCAGTAGCATCTCGTAGTTATGTATTAAAAAGAATTGAATATAATAAAAATAATGAATATGATGTAGTAGATAGTGTTCTTAATCAAGTTTATTTAGATAATGAACACTTAAAAGAAGCATGGCAAGAAGATTATACAAAAAATATAAATAAAATAAGACTTGCGGTTAATCAGACAATAGATCAATATTTAGAATATGATGGACAAATAATTGATGCTTTATTTTTTTCTACAAGTAATGGTTATACTGAAGATTCTGATTTAGTATTTAATTTAGAACTACCATATTTAAAAAGTGTAGAATCATCATGGGATGAAGAAACATCATCAGTATTTAATTCTACTACTACTATGTCATTACAAGAGTTTTATGAGCGATTAAATTTAAAATATCAAGATAAATTAATTATAGAAATACTACAAAGAAGTAATACTAATAGAGTTTTAAAATTAAAAATTAATAATCAAGAATTTAATGGTAGAACTTTATATGAAAAATTAGGATTAAGATCAACTGATTTTGAAATAATACAAAATAATACTAATGTTGAGATAAAAACTAAAGGATATGGACATGGAGTGGGTATGAGTCAATATGGCGCTCAAGGTATGGCATTAAAGGGATATAAATATGATGAAATATTAAAGCATTATTATACGGGAACAAAAATAAATAAAATTTATTAAAAAAATGTATATAATCTCTATTTTAGTTAAAACTTAAAATAGAGGTGAAAGAATGACAAAAAGAAAATTAAAACCATTTGTAGTACCAGTACTTTATGGTCTAACTGTAATAGCTTTTGTATTTTGTTTATATATGATACAACTAATAATAGGAAAAGTTACATTTAAAGAGGAAATAAAAGAAGATACAGATTATGTAGATAGTGAAATAATACAGCCTAATAATCAATTACCAGTAGTAACTAATGAAACAGTAATAATTAGACCATATACAAATGCTGATGTTAGTATAGCTAAAAATTTTTATGATTATAAAGCAGAAGCAGATAAACAAAAAGATGCAATAATTTATTATGAAAATACATATATGCAAAATTCTGGTATAGATTATAAAAGTGAGAATGTATTTGATGTAGTATCAATACTAGATGGAACAGTAGTAGATGTTAAAGAAGATAACATATTAGGAAAAATTATTCAAATAAAACACACTAATGACATAATAAGTGTATATCAAAGTTTATCACAGACAAATGTTAATAAAGATGATAAAGTACTCGCAGGACAAATAATAGGTAAAAGTGGAGAATCAAATATAAATAAAGATATTGGTAATCATCTACACTTTGAATTATATTATCAAGGACAAATAGTAAATCCTGAAGAATATTATGATAAAAATGTAGAAGAATTATAAGGCGGTATCGCCCTTTTTTCATAATAACAAAAAACAACAATATAATAATAAGGGGAGATACAATGAATAAAAGAATAATACAAAGAGTATTAGAAGAAAGTGAATATATGTTAAAGACAAATCAAACAATAAGACAAATAGCAAAAAAATTTAATGTAAGTAAAAGCACAGTACATAAGGATTTAAAAGAAAGATTAATTCAAATAGATGTCAATAAATATAAACAAATAAAACAAATTTTACAATTTCACACTGAAATTAGACATATTCGAGGTGGAGAATCAACAAAACTAAAATTTATGGTAAAAAATGCTAACTAAAAAATAAAATATATGATAAAATAATTAAGGGACGGTGATATCATGTTTAATAAAGATATTGGTATAGATTTAGGAACTGCTAATGTATTAATATATATAAAAGGGCAAGGAATAGTATTAAATGAACCAAGTGTAGTAGCAATTGATTCTGATACTAAAAGACCACTAGCAGTAGGTTTAGAAGCACATGAGATGTTAGGAAGAACACCAGGTAAAGTAAAAGCAATAAAACCTATGAAAGACGGAGTAATTGCAGATTTTGAAACAACTGAAGTCATGCTAAATTATTTTATCAAAAAAGTAAATGGAAAAAGTTTTTTTTCCCGTCCAAGAATATTGATATGTTGTCCATCTAATATTACCCAAGTAGAGAAAAATGCAATTAAAGAAGCTGCTGAGAGAACAGGGGCAAAAAAAGTATTTTTAGAAGAAGAACCAAAAGTAGCCGCTATAGGAGCAGGTATGGATATATCAAAACCAAGCGGTAATATGGTAATAGATATTGGAGGAGGAACAACAGATATTGCAATCCTTTCACTAGGAGGAATAGTAAATAGCACATCTATTAGAAGAGCAGGAAATGCTTTTGATAATGATATTATAAAATATATAAAAGAAAAATATAAATTACTAGTAGGAGAAAGAACTGCAGAAGATATAAAAGTTAGCATTGGAACAGTATTTCCAGGTTTTAGAAACGAAAAAATGGAAGTAAGAGGTAGAGATTTAGTAACAGGATTACCACATACAATAACTCTTACATCTGATGAAGTAGAAGAAGCATTAAGAGAAAGCGTATATACAATTATAAAAGCCGCTAAAAATATATTAGAACAAACACCACCAGAACTATCTGCAGACATAATTGATAAAGGAATAGTCTTAACAGGAGGAGGAGCAATGGTTGAGGGCTTTTCACAACTATTATCACAAGAGTTAAAAGTACCAGTATTTATTGCAGAAAGTCCGTTAACATGCGTAGCGGAAGGAACAGGAATATTGCTAGATAATCTTCATTTAATAGATAATCATTAAACTCAAAAACTTTTGAGTTTTTTATATACATAAATAATGTAAACAAATAAAAAAATAATCCAAAAAATTGAAAATAAAAAATATAAATGATATAATAAACCCATATGCAAAGGAGTATAGTATGCAAGAAATAATTTTATCAATCATGGAACAATTTGGTTACATAGGAACATTTTTATTAATAACAATAGAAAATGTATTTCCTCCTATTCCATCAGAAATAGTATTATTATTTGGTGGATTTATGACTACATATACATCGCTTAATCTATTTCTAATGATAATCGCAGCCACTTTAGGATCATTACTTGGTGCAATAATTTTATATTACATTGGAAAAATATTAAATAAAGAAAGACTAAAAAAAATAATATCAGGTAAAATTGGGAAAATATTACATTTAAAAAATGAAGATATAGATAAAGCAGATGAATGGTTTGATACTAAAGGAAATAAAACAGTATTTTTCTGTCGTTTTATACCGATAGTAAGAAGCCTAATTTCAATTCCTGCAGGAATGAGTGAAATGGATATGAAAAAGTTTATCATCTATACCACTGCAGGATCACTTATATGGAATTCAGTCTTATTATATATAGGTAGTAAAGTAGGAGAAAATTGGACTGATATATTATCAATATTTGATAATTATTCACATATAACATTAATAGTATTAATAATAATATTCGTAGCAGCGTGCATCCTATTTTATGTAAAAAAAATAAAGAAAGTAAGCAGTAAATAATAAAAAGCTTGCTTTTTATATTAAAAATGAGAAAAAGCCTGTTAAACAGACTCTTTCATTATAGAAAAATCTATATAAACAGTAACTATAACATTACTGTATTAATATTATAAACAAAATAATAAAAAATATACGTAGTAAGGAAGATAATTTATGAAAAATAAAAATTATGCAATAAATATAAATAACATTTATTTAGGAAAAGTAGCAAGAATAAATAGAATTTTTGTTGATAATAAAGCAATAAACAAGTATGAAGTTTATAGAAGTATAATATTTACTCCCAATAAAAACAATCAAAGTCAAGATTTATTATATGATACTCCAAATTATCCAATAATAAATATATCAACAAATGAAGCAATGAAATTAAATGATAATACACTAGTAGTAATTGAAGCTTTTAGTCTAAAAGAATTATTAAAATATTATAATTATAATGATATTTTAACAATTAATGATATAAAAAAAATATATAAATTTTTACAATTATTAAATATTATAGAAAAAAAGAAAATAAGAAGTTTTAAATTAAAACAAGAAGAAGTAAAAATGATAAAAAAACGTTGATAAGTATATTTTTATATGTTATAGTAAAACCATAGGAGTGATATAATGAAAAAACTAAAAATCTATAGTATAATCATAACAGCTATATTAATAATACTTATTGCAATAATTTTATATTGGTATTTTTTTAAAGAAAATATAACTACCGAAGAAGCAAAGCAAATAGCACTTAAATATACAGAATTAGCAGAAGAAAATGTAACATTTTCACCAATGAAAAAAGATAGTGATGATAGGGAATATGAAATAGAATTTTTTGATAATAATTATGAATATAAAATAAATATAAATTATAATTCAAAAAAAATAACAAAATTTCAAAAAGATATAAAAGAAAATAACAATTCCAATATTTCTAATAATATACCACTTACAGAAGAAGAAGCAAAGCAAATAGCTTTAAGTAAAATAAATAAAAAACAAGATGAAATAACATTTACAAAGGTTCAAATAGATAGAGAAAATGGTAAAACAGTTTATGATATTTATATTCAAGATAATATGAAGAAATATGAAATGAGTATAGATGTAGAGACTAAAGAAATAATTGCATACAAAGAAAATAATAAAAATAGCAATCCTATTGAAAATAAAAAGTACATAGGAATAGAAAAAGCTAAAGAAATAGTATTAAATCATGCTAAACTTACTAATAATCAAGCAAACTTTAATAAAATAGAACTAGATGTAGATTACAATATAGCAACTTATGAAATAGAGTTTTATTATAATTATTATGAATATGATTACGAAATAAATGCATTAACAGGAGAAATAATAAAATATGAAAAAGAAAGATAGTTGGGACTATTTGTCGCAACTTTTTAAATATGATATAATAATGCAAAGGAAGCGATTAGATGGATATAATAAATAGTAATTTTACTTATGAACAACAAAAAGTACTTAATTTGTTAAAAATAGAAAATATAGAAAAATTCGAAAAAGAAACAAACTTTTTTTCTCATATTAAAAATAGCGAAGAAGCATTAATACAATATGTAATAGATAATTATAGTTATTTAGATAGTAGTTTATCATATAATGATTTTTGTAATTTAATAATATCTTTTATAAATGATACACAAAATTTAAGTATTGATTTAATAAATGAGAAATTTAGAAGACAACATAAAGAACTATTTATTGATAATAATGCTCCTAATGAGTTAAAAGAAGCTTTCTATCACAATAAAATAACATCAACTTTAATACATAATCATAAAGAATATATACCGTATTTAATAGATAAAGACTTAATAAATAAAATGAATATGGATATAAAAATAAATATTCCAATAATTAAAGGAAATGAAATAACATATGTATCATTAAATTTTATTAGTGAATATATAAACTTATATGGCAACAAAGACTTTTTAGAACTATGTTCTAAATATGGAAATATGTTATCAAATTTAGAAATTATAACTAAAGAAAATGAAATATTAGAACAAGAAATAATAGAAAAATTAATTAGAGAATCAATAAGTAAAAAAATAATAAAAGGTTATTTTTCTTATCAATATTTAGAAAATGTATCTGAATTTGTAGAAGAATATCCAACTTTATTTATAAATTTAAAAGAAATAAAAACAATACCAAAAAAAGAGCAAGAAAGACTAAATACTGCTTTTTATAAAAGACAATTAACTTTTGAAGATATAAGAAAATATCCAGAGTTAGCCAAACATTTAAAAAATAAGAACTTATTTATAGCTTTTGGTTTACAAAAAAGAAATGATCAAATAAAATTTGCAAGACAAAGAAGAACTCGTGATTATGTAACTCAAGTACCGAAAGAATATAGTGATTTAGAATTATTAGAAGTATACGGAAATGAATTTTTTTTAAAACAGTGTTTAAAATATGGAAGATATTTAGAGGGAATAAGTTTTGAATTACATAAAAATTTATCAATAGAAAATAACAAATATGTAGAAAATAATAAAATTATGACATCAAAAGATATGGATAATATAATAGAAAAAATAATAGAAAAGCAAATACTATTAGGTAACATTCCATATACAGAAGAAGATATTCCAGTAATTTTTAAAAACAAACATCCTGAATTATTTTTAGACAAAGATGCACCAGAAGAATTAAAAAAATACTTTTATAATTATAAAAATAATTATCAAATGAGTTTTAAGTTATTAAACAGAAAAAAAGAATGGATAAAATATATAGAAAATAAATCAATAAAAACATCAATATTAAGATCTAATATATTCAAAGATGAAATAATAAAATACTTTTCAACATTCAAAGATAAAGCAATAAAATTAGGAATAGAAAAAGCAGAAACAGTAACAGAAATGATAGAAATGCGAAAAGTAGAACTAATGAAAAAATGGTATGATAAAACAGGACAAAAGTTTTTACCAGATGTTGTTATAATGAAAAGTTTTCCAATAGAAGATGCAGATAAATTTTTAGTATCAGCTTCTAATTGGAGTAAAATAACTAGAAATAAAAGATTTTATAAATTATTAGAAACACGTGAAGCAATTTTAAAACTTGCATATTCATTTGGAATATTTGATTTTGATAAAAGAGGCATACATGAATTAGATGTATTAATTAACCACTTACCTAAAACAATAGAGTCAGAATATGATTATATAATAAAAAGATTAGACCATAATATTAACTTCTTTTCTCATAAAGATGAATTTATAAAACAATCAAAAAATAAAGAAGAAGCAATGGCAAAAACAATAGAATATTTAAAAAATCCTGATTTTTTAGATAAAAATGAAGCTTCTGGTATTTTAATTTTATTAAAAACAATTCAAGAAGAAAAATTAAATATAGATTTTTCTAAAGATATAATATCACAAATATATAAGCAAAAAAAAGATGGAAAAAGAGTATTAGCAATATCACAACAAGAATATCCTAAAATAACTAAATTAATTAGAGAAATACTAGAACAATACATAGAATTACCAATATTAACTCCATTTAAAGCCCATCAACTATTTGGAGGATTTATACTTAAATATGATCCAGAATTTCGTGAATTTTTATTAAAAAATATTAATGAAATATATAAACATTCAGAATATGCTGGATATATATCAAATATTCAAAGACAATTTTCAAGCATAAAAGCTGCTAATAGTAATAGAAGTTTAACATTAGAATTAGCGGTTAGTTATGTACAAAAAAATAAATATACACAAGTAAATACAGGAAATGAAAGACTTGCGGAAATATCAGCAATTGCAGGATATTCACAGGAAGATTTTAATGTTTTACAGCAAATATATAATTATGGTAAACAAAGAGTTTTTAGTAGCATACCTAACATAAAAAAACAGCATAAAGAATATAGTTATGAAATACTTAAATTAGATGATCCACTTGCTTTAGCAGTAGGAACATTAACAGATTGTTGTCAAGCACTAGGAGACGCTGCAGAACTATGTATGGAACATAGTATGGTAGATAAAAATGGAAGAGTTTTTGTAATAAAAGACAAAGAAAATAATATAATTGCTCAAAGTTGGGTATGGAGAAATAAAGAAACTTTATGTTTTGATAACATAGAGATACCTAATAAAGCACTAAAAAGAGCTTCAAAAAATGAAGAAGATCTTAATTATGAAATATTTAATTTGTATAAAGAAGCTGCTAGAGAGCTCATAGAATATGATAACAAAATTTATAAAAAGTTATTAGACAAAAGACAAATAACACTACAGCAATATAATGGACTAAAATTAAGCAAAGTAACTGTAGGACTTGGATATAATGATATAGCAAAAGTAATAAAAGAAAATACAGAATTAGAAAAAGATAAAATATCAAGACCAATATCATTCGAAGCACCGGTAAAATTAGAAAGCTCACTATATATTACAGATTCAAAAACTCAATATATTCTAGCTAAAACAAAAGAAGAACATGAAAAATATAATGGACGTGAAATAGCAGTTTATAATGATGAATATGCTATATACACAGATAGTAATTTTAACGAAATAAATTTACTAACTTTAGAAAAACTAGAAGCAATAACAAAAGAAAAAACTACAAACTTAAATACAAGTTATATAAACAAAGAAAAAAAGATTATTAGCCAGTTAGCACAAATATATAATTTAGATTCTAATGAAACAAGAATAATTATGAATCCAAATTTTGCAATTATATATGAAAAAAGTCAAACAAAAATCAAAATTGCAGATTTATTATTCAATATTAAAATAAATACTGATCAACAACAAAAAGATATAGAAAACAAAGTAGCTATGCAAATAAAATTAGCCATAAATCAAATTGCAGATAATAAAAAGATTGATATTAGTAATCTTAATCAAAATCAACAAAATATGTATAAAAAAGCATTAAATATAGATAAACTAATAGAAGAAGAAAGGGGTATAAAGTATGTTAGATGAAATAATGAATCAAGCATTATTAATAGATAAAACTAATTTAACTAATCCCAAAGAAATATTATATGTTTTTAAAGAAGAAATTAATAAAAATCAACAAATATTATTACAAGCAAATAAAATAGATAATAAAAACAACAATGGGTATTTAATAGATTTTGATGTAATAAATAAAATATTAACAAGAATTGAGAAAGAACAAATATTTTACAGACAAGTAATATTATCACAAAAAGATGAAGATAAGAAAATAATATATGGAAAAGAAATATTTGACCAAGGAAATGTAATAGTAATAAATGATGGTAATACATATGCAATAATAGAAATGATAGCTAGAAATATACTCGCTGCTAATACAACAATATTTGTAAATGATGGTTATATGTATGGGGTTAATAATTTAATAATTGAATTAATTCAAGCAATATTAGAAAAAAACAATATATCAAAAAATTTAATTCAAATGTGTATTACAACAAACTATGAAAAAGTATTATCCAATTATGCAAATATTGACTTAATCGTATGTATAGGTAATCAAAATTTACAAAGAGAAGTTTTAAATAAAAGTAAAAATAAAATAATACTAAGTGGGTATGAAAACTTTGAACTATATATTGAAGATACAGCAAATTTAGATTTTATAAATAAAATAATAAAAACACAATTAAATATAGATATATATATTAATAAAAGTATCAATTTAGATATAGAAAATGCTATTTATGTAGATAATATAGATGAAGCAATATCTAAAATAAATTACACATCTGCTAGATACAGTAGTGCTATATTTACAAATTCAAAAGAAAATGCAATAAAGTTTATTCAAAACATAAAATCAAGTACAACAACTATAAATACTAGTCCCACTATTGAAAGAATATTAGATATAAAACAAGAAGATCTAATAAAAGAAAAAACAATTATATATCCAATTAAATAGGAAGTGAGTAAGAATGTTATACATAAAAACATATAATTCCCCACTAGGAATAATTTATATGAAAAGTGATGGAGAATATTTAACAGAATTATCTTTTAAAGTAGAAAAAGAAAATAACTATATAAATAAAGATTTAAAAATCTTTAAAGAAACAAGTAAATGGTTAGATTTATATTTCAGTGGTAAAGAACCGAAATTTAGACCAAAATATAAAATTCAAAATCTAACACCATTTAGAAAAAAAGTAATAAATATTATAAATGAAATACCATATGGAAAAACCATAACTTATGGTGATATAGCAAAGAAAATAGATAATAATAAAAAATTATCTGCTCAAGCAGTAGGACAAGCAGTTGGATTTAATCCAATTTGTATTATAATACCATGTCATAGAGTAGTAGGAAAAAACAACAATTTAACTGGTTATAAATATGGAATAAGTAAAAAAATAAAATTATTAGAATTAGAAAATCATAATATAGAAAAATTTAAAATACCAAAAAAGGAAGTGTCTAATGAATAGATGTAAATGGTGTAACTTAAAAAATCCAAAATATATAAAGTATCATGATAATGAATGGGGAAAATTAAATTTAGAAGACAAATATTTATTTGAAATGTTAATTTTAGAATCGTTTCAAGCAGGCTTATCATGGGAATGTATATTAAATAAAAGAGATGATTTTAGAGAAGCTTATGATAAATTTAATATAGATAAAATTTGTAATTATAATGAAAATAAAATAAAAGAATTGTTAGAAAACGAAAAAATAATACGTAATAAATTAAAAATAGAAGCAAGTATAAATAATGCTAAAATATTTAAAAAAATTGTAAAAGAATACAAAACATTTCACAATTATTTAAAACAATTTAGTAATGATGAAATAATTTATGAAATAAATAAAACTACGAATGATTTATCAGACACAATATCAAAAGATTTAAAAAAAAGAGGAATGAAATTTGTTGGAAGTACAACTATATATGCATATTTACAAGCAATAGGAATAATAAATTCTCATGAAAAAGATTGTTTCTTATATTCAAACAAAGATACAAAACAATAATAAAGCATATAGCATTTTATTATTACTTTGTATCTTTTATATCATCATGATAAAAATAATTAACTACAATAGGATTATTACAAAAATCTCTATCGAAAACATTATTATCTTTAACATATAATAATTTTTCTCTATCACAAAAATCTTTAATTTCTTTGTCAAGTTTTTTCCAATAATCAACCTTATTATCAATATAAATTTCTTTATATAAATTATACAAGTGAGGATAATAATTAGTTATATAATTTAATATTTTTAACTTAAAATCATCCCTTAAATTAAGCTTTTCAAGCCATATAGTATTACAGCAATATCTACATTTTTTAATAATTGCAATAACATCAGTAATACCAGGAAAAATTGGAGAAATAAAACAAGTAGTTTTAATTTTCTCATCATAAAACGTCTTCATACAAGAAATTCTTCTTTCAATAGAAACAGCATTATCCATTTCTTTTCTAAAATCTTCATCTAATGTATTAATAGACCAAGAAACATTAATATTTTTAAATTGTTTAATTAAATTTAAGTCTCTTAATATTAAATCAGATTTAGTAGAAATATTTACATTTATATCAAAATCTTTAATTTCTTCTAAAAAAGCTTTAGTTCTTTCATATCTTAACTCAATAGGTTGATAAGGATCAGTAACAGAACCAATAAAAATAGATTTTTTATTATATTTTTTAAAAATTTTAATTGGATTCCAAAATTTAACATCAACAAACTCTCCCCATTCTTCTGAATGACCAGTGAACTTTTTCATAAAAGAAGCATAACAATATTTACATCCATGTAAACAGCCAATATAAGGATTGACTGCATAATCATAAGCTAATAAATTTGATTTTGAAATAATGTTCTTAACTTCTATTTCTTTTATATTATTCATAGATCCTCCTTAAACCTCGTAATAATTATGAATATTATGTGGTCTTAATTTAGTAATTATAGAATTTTATATTCTTAACTTAAATGTTTTTGGAGCATATTTATAGGCAACAAATAATGAAACCAAAGAATATCCAATACAAAAAATAATCATTGCTATACCAAAATAAAACGTTGGCATTTTAACTCCAATAAACCAATATACTACAATATAAGTTAAAATTTGAGCAACTTTATATGTACTACTTTTCATCTCGGTATTAGCATTATATGGTTGTAATAAATAATATAAAATCAAATAGTGAACAGAGAAGAATATACTCATTGCAATTATTGATACAATTATAATTAAATAATTCAATGAATTATCAGTTCCACCAGATAAATATAATAGCATTGCTAATCCTAAACCAATCAATATTGCAGGTAATAAATTTATTATTATTAAAGTTTTTAATCTTTCTCTAAAAACTCCCAATATAACTTTTGGTGTTCTATAAATTCTATATGTAAGCATACTATGATCACAATTCATAAACATTGCTTGAGTAACTGATGAACTTCTATTAATAAGATACATTATAAATACAAAATAAGGTAAATATACAAGTGTAATTTTATTAATAGATTCTCCCATTAGAGGATTAACTTTAATCATAATAAACGATACTAAAAAAACTAATAAAATAACTATTGACTGTTTTTTTACAGCCTTTGTAAGAATTTTACTGTGTCGTTTAACAAATAACTCATGAAAAAAAGCAAATCCAGTTTTATTACTAGTAAAATTATTATCTAATTCAATTTGTTTTAAACTATTATCTTTCATAGCTTTAGTTCCTGTATTATTTTTCATTGCATAAATATTATTTTCTGTTAAAATTTGTTTATACAATTTTCTATAATCTTTAAAATTATTAATTACAAATATACTATATATACCAAGTACTATAGCAATTACAAATATACTTAAGAAAATAGTTTTATTAATAACTATATTTAATGCAGGTAATCCATAAGCAAGTAATACACATATTGCAATAACACTCCATACTACCGCTGTTGGAATATTTTCATTTTTTGCTTTCTTTGTTTTTTTAAAATCCCAAATACAATAATTCATTACAATTAATTTAACTGCTACAACGAAGAAAGGTAATAAAATACATAACCATAAAGGTATATTAATTACTAAACCAAACAAAATAGTAAATGGCATAAAACCAATAATAACTCTTAACAATTGATAATAGTAATTAGATAATCCATATTTTTTTGCATCAAAATTCATAATAACTATCGCATAATATTTATCTTTTGTTGGATTAAGCATGTATGTATTCATAAATGCTCCACCTATTGTGAGAAATAAAAATATATGAATAAACGAATCGCTTTTTTCAACAGAATATACTATTAATATTGAAAAAATAGCTAGAAAAACATATAAAAATTTTCCTAAAAAAGTAAATATAAATTCTATTAAAATACTAATTATATTAGCAAATATTTTTAATCCTTTGTTCTTATATAAACTATTAGGCAATATTTTATTAATAATAGGAAATTGTTTAATAGAATAAATAATACTATTTGCTCTATATGCATTTTTTAATTTAAAGGACATTATAAATGATTTTATCATTGCATTTATTCCTCCTTTAAAGCTTCCATTATTTTATTTTTAAATTGTTTATTATCTAAATTTTCTTTATTTACTTCTTCTAATACTCCTTTATTAAGTATAACTATTTCATCACATAAATCTAACGCTAACTCCATAATATGAGTAGAAAAAATAATAATATGATCTTTTTTTATTTCTCTTAACATTTGTTTCATTTCTTCTTGTACTACAATATCTAATGATGTTAAAGGTTCATCAAATAATAATACATTAGGATTAGAAATAATATTAACTAACATCTGCATTTTATTTTTCATACCATGAGAATAATCTTTTAACAATTTATCCCTATCATCTTTATCTATTTTCATAAAGTCAAAGTATTCATCAGTAGATTTTACATTTTTTATTCTTTCGTGATTAATTTCAATAAAAAATTTTAAAAATTCTCTACCTGTTAAAAATTCTGGAACATTTGGAGTAGATAAAACATAACCTATATCTTCAGGTTTCATTTTTTCTATCTTTTTATTATTTTCTATATAAAACTCTCCTGCATCAACATCTAAATCTTCATTTATACAATTAAAAAGAGTTGTTTTACCAGCACCATTACGACCAAGTAAACCATAAATTTTCCCTTTTTCAAATTCAAAGTTAATATCTTCTAAAACTTTTTTCTTATCAAAACTCTTTTTAAGGTGTTTAATTACTAACTTCATAAATATCTCTCCTTCAATACAAAATTATACCATAATATTTACAAAGTTATATAAAAAAGTAATATTAAATGATATAATTATATTGTGAAAAAAAAACTAAATATGGAGTTGATGTTATGAGCTTAATAGAAGAAGAAAGAATTAATTCTGAAAAATACAAACTTTTAGAAGAAATAATAGAATATAATAACAAAAAAGTAAAAATTGTAAAATTAACAAGTGATAATGTATCAAGAGTAGAAGCGATGATTTCTACAGATTCAGATTATAAGCAAACACAAATTGGTGAAGATGAAATTGTTTATAAACAAGATGGAACAATAAAATATATTGGTTCAAGTACATATTGGATATTACAACTTAAAGAAATAATTGATACTAATTTAAAATATTCTTCAAAAGGATTTTCTTATGAAGATATTATTGGAAATATAATTATTGCAATCGATAATGAAAATAGTACTCACTTAAATTCTGATAAAATGGGTAGAAAAGTTGTTAAAGATAGAATTTTATCTTTATCAAGATCAGAGTTTAAAAATTTATTAAAAGATGAAGAAAAAGAATATAAATTATTAAATTATATTCAAACACCTCAATATAAAGGAGAAAAAAATCATTTTTCATTTGCTACAAAATTTTGTCATTATGTAAGTCTAATAATATTTGAGAAAACAGAGTTTGAAGATAACTATTCAATATACGATAATGTATTAAAAAAGTCATTATGTAAATATATTAAGAGATATTTGAATTTAGATGTTAAAGAAAGTTCGTTTGAAAATAATTATAATAAATATATAGGATATATAGATCAAATTAGAAATAAAGCAGAAGAACTTTATGGTAAAAAAATAAGTAGAAATGGTCTTGATCATTTGCTTTGGTATTATCATAAGGGTAGACAATAAAACTTTAATTTTAAATATTATTTTATAGTATTATAATAATCATTTATTATAGTTAATAAATAATCTTTTTTAACTATACTATCTATCCATTTATTAGTTAAATTACCATAATATATTCCACTTAAACCCCCAACAAGTGCTCCGATAGTATCACTATCATTTCCTAAATTAATAGCTTCAATGACACATTTATCATAACTATTATTATTTATAAAACACCATATAACAGCCTCTAGTGTATCAACAATGAAGCCCATACTACTAATATCATCTACATCTAATTTACTAATATCATTTTTTAACAATCTATCATAATACTTTATATCATCCAAATTAAAATAATTTTCGTAATTATATTTTCTTATATTGTTATAAGCAGTTTCTTTTTCTTTATTACTTAATAATTCTATTACTAACAAAGTATATATAAAGCAACCTAATATACTTATTTTATGACTATGAGTAAGTGATGATACATCTTTTACTAAATCATATATTTCATCATCATTTAAATTTTTATAATAAGAATAATAAGCAATAGGTAATATTCGCATTAAACTACCATTACCATTATAATTAAAACCATTCATTCCACAGTCAGTTATCTTTTCATATCTTTTATTATAGTATCTTCCTAAAGCCAAAAAAGTTGTCCTACCAATGCCAAAAGCTTTATCAATAGCAATAAAATCTTTATTTGAAATCCATAAAATAAAATTATTCATAATACTCTCATAATCAATTTTACCTTTATTATCAATAATTGCTTTCATTGTGGCAATAACCATACTACTATCATCAGACCAAACACCTTTTTTACCAATTCTATTATTACTAATCATATCTGTAACTTTATTATTTTTAAATATTTCTCTTTTTTTAAATTCTAATGGAACTCCTAAAGCATCTCCAATAATAAAACCAAGTATACCATTTTTGAATTTATTAAAATCTGACATACATACCACCTAATCATATTATATATCAAATTGAGATATTTTCATATACCAATACTTAAGACATTATCATATACTAATTAAATACAACTAATTTAATGATTAAACAAAAATTGACAAGTTAGTATAAATATGATATTATTTAATTACTTTTGAAAGGGAGAGATTAAAAAGTTAAACAATCAATTAACAACGACATCTATTACACATTAAAATCTATTATTTCTATTGATTGTTTTAGTGTTGCTTAATTATAAAGACAACTTAAAATAATGATATAATATTAGTAGAAAAACTATGATATAGGACACGATTATTAAGATTTTATTTATAAGAGAGTTATCGGGTGGTGTGAGATAATAGTAAACTTAATAATTACTACCTATTAGTTACACTCGAAAGAGATTGTCCGAGATTATCGGTTAAATAAATTAAGTTAAAAAGAGGATGGTACCGTCTATAATAGACTCCTATAATGGTATCATTCTTTTTTTGTTGAAAGGAGATGGTAAAATGACGGAAACTGACACAATTTTCTCCCTCAAAAGTAAATAAAAGAAAGGAAGAATATAATATGTTAAATGAAAAAGCAGTTCAATTATTAGAAAAAGTTATAAAAGATAAATACCAAAATGTAAGTTTAGATTCTAAATATTATGATGAAAACGAATTTTATTATGAATTTAAAATTAATGAAAAAATTAGTGAGAATGATTTTAAAGCTTTTGAAGAAGAAATAAAAAAATTAGATTCAAATTGTTATGTTAAGTTATTAAGAATTAGTGGTGTATACTTAAATAATAATTCAAAAAATGAGATGATAAATAGAATTTCTGGCAAAGCATTTGATAATATTGAGTCTTTTAATAAATATTTAAAGTTTCTAGAAGAAGCAAAAGAAAGAGATCATAGAAGAATTGGTCAAGAATTAGATTTATTTTGTTTTTCAGATTATGTAGGAGCAGGTCTTCCGTTATATACTCCTAGAGGAACTATCATTAAAGATGAATTACAAAAAGAAATAGAAAGAGTATGTAAAAAATATGGCTTTCAAAAAGTTAGTTGTCCATCTTTAGCAGATATTTCTTTATTTGAAACTTCTGGTCATGCAATGAAATTTAAAGATGAATTATTTAGAGTTAATTCTCCAAAGGGACATGAATTTGTATTAAAGCCTGTCCAATGTCCACATCATACACAAATTTTCTCTTCTAAGTTAAGAAGCTATAAGGAACTACCAATTAGGTATATGGAATCTGATAAACAATATAGAGCCGAACTACAAGGTGCAGTTGGAGGACTTTCAAGAGTATATGCAATTACTGTTGAAGATGGTCATTCTTTTTGTACCCGAGAACAAGTAAAACAAGAAGTTATAAATATATGTAATCTAATTAAAGATTTTTATTCAAGAATGGGATTATGGAATGATGTTTGGGTATCTTTATCAGTAAGAGACTATGAACATCCTGAAAAATATATTGGTAGTCAAGATGATTGGGATATTTGTGAGCATATGCTTAAAGAAATATCTGATGAATTAGGGTTAAATGCCAAAAGATGCGAAGGAGAAGCTGCTTTATATGGACCTAAATTAGACTTTATGTTTAAAGATGCTTTAGGTAGGAATATTCAAATTCCAACTGTTCAATTAGACTTTGCAATGCCTAAAAGATTTGGATTATTCTACATTGACGACAATGGAAACAAACAAACTCCAGTTATGGTACATAGAGCGATATTAGGCTCTTATGAAAGATTTTTAGTATTATTATTAGAACAATTTAAAGGTGTACTACCTATATGGTTATCCCCTGTACAAGTAAATATTGTTCCAGTAAATATAAAATATCATGATGAATATTGTAACAAAATAAAAAATCTATTACTTGAAGAAGATATTAGAGTTGAATATGATAATTCAAAAGAACAAATAAGTAAAAAAATTAGACAAAGTAATATTATGAAAAATCCTATTACTATTATTATTGGTGATAATGAAAAAGATAATAATTTAATAAGTTTTAGAAAATATAATAGCAAAGAAACTACTTCAATGAGTATTGATGAATTTGTTAAATTTATAAAAGAAGAAATAAAAAAAAGATAACAAATTAAAAACACTTATAATCTTAACAGTGATAAATTAGAAATAAGAGTCAAGTTTGACAGTCATAAACCTATAACAACTTGTAATCTTTTTATTTATAAGAGATTGCGAGTTGTTTTTGTTTATGAAAAAATGCATAAGTAAATTTCTTTTTTATTTAAAAATGAAATTCAAATCTACAATAGTTATAAAATACAAATTATGAACCATGCTCTTTTTCTAGTGATATTATATGAATTACTATAAATTCAACGGTAATATAGAAAATTTATAAAATTTGGTATATAATAGTTATACATTTATGTTTTATGGAGTGATTATATGTTAAAAGAAATAAAAATAGAGTTAACTAATAAATGTACTAGAAATTGTAAACATTGCTCTAGTAATGCTACTAATAGTGTTGATAATTTAAAAGAATTAGATTTTGATAGTGTTTATAAAATTATAACTGAAGCAAAAATGATGGGCGTTGAAACTATAGTTTTTACTGGTGGCGAACCTTTAATGTATGATATACTTTCTGAACTTGTTGAATTAACCTCAAAATTGGAAATGAAATCAACTATTTATACATTTGCTTATAGAACTAATGAAACATTGACCAAATATAGGAACCTAATTAATTTAGGATTAAATAAAATAGTTTATTCACTTGCTGATTCATTATCTGATGAAACGGATATTTCTACTTATGATATTAAATACTTTTTTGATAAAATATTTGAAGATAATAATGCTAAATTAGGATTTCATTATACTATTTCTGCAGATTCATATTCTAAATTCAAAGATGTTATAATTAGTTCAATAAATGAATTTAAAGGTAAAAAATATTTTGATAAAATAAGTTTATTACGATTTGTCCCTCATGGAAAAGGAACAACTTATATGGATTTGTCAAAAGAACAATTACTAGATATTAAAAATTTTTATATAAATTTTGCTGATAAAGATAGAATAAGACTTGGTAGTCCTTGGAATATATTAGGAATCAAAAATAGTCCTTGTATTATTGCAGATGAAATAATGATAATTGGCTTTGATGGAATTGCTTATCCTTGTGATTCTATAAAATATTTCACAGAACTAGGTATTAGTGGAAATATAAGTAAAAATTCTTTGATGGATATGTATACCTCTGAATATTTTAGTAATATTAGAAAATTTAATACTGATAATTCTTGTTTTTCTTGTAAACAATATTCATTTTGTAAAAGTGGTTGTATAGGTCAAAAAATTATTGCAAATTATATAGATAATAAAGATAAAGTGTTAACATTAAAAAGATGTATTAATTCACGAGATCCAAAATGCATGAGGTAATGATATGATAAAAAGACAAGAAGTATATGATTTATATTGGTATTTTGCTTGTGAAAGACAAAATATTTTTTGGAAAAAGATAAATGGAGAACCTGCTCCGTGGACTGATGATAAAATTTTACAAGAATATAAGTTTTGTAATAGCTATCGAGTTAATGATAGAGTTAGTCAGTATTTATTAAAAAATGTTATATATAATGGTAAAAAATATTCTGATGAAGATATGTTATTTAGAATATTGTTATTTAAATTATTTAATAAAGAGTCAACTTGGGAATTGTTATTAAATAATTTTGAGGATATAACATTAAAGTTATTTGATATTAATGAATATTCTAAAGTATTAGAAAGTGCAATATCAAACGGTATAAAGATTTATAATGATGCATATATAAGTTGTGCTAATAAAGCGTTTGGATATGATAGAAAACATGATAATCATTTAGCACTATTAAAAAAAATGTTTGTTGAAGATAGAATGCAAGATAAAATTGCTAATTGTAAAACTATGGAAGATGCATTTAATATTATTAAAAGTTATCCTCTAATAGGTAATTTTATGGCTTATCAATTAGTTACAGATATTAATTATAGTGAAGTTGTAAATTGGCAAGAAGATGAATTTACAGTTGCTGGTCCTGGTTCACTTCGTGGAATAAAAAAAAGTTTTATAGATAAAGGTAAAATGAGTAATGAAGATATAATTAGATATATGTATGAACATCAAGATGAAGAATTTAAAAGATTGAATTTGGATTTTAAAAGAATTGGTAATAGATCTTTGCAATTAATAGATTGTCAAAATATATTCTGTGAACTTGATAAATATTGTAGACAGGCAGTACCAGATTTGAAATCAAATAGAACTAAAATAAAGAAAAAGTATGTGGCTAAACAAGATAAGATAGAATATACTTATCCAAAAAAATGGCATATAAATAAATTGTATGTTTCAAAACCAATAGCAACCATTAAAAAGAATTGGTAGGTAATAACTATTTGTTTTGCTAATATAATAAAGTTTTAAAGAGAAAAAAAATAATACCTGCCTGTTGAATAATAATTAAGCCATATTTTTAATATAATCTTCTAATTCTACGAGTTTAATCTTTTAATTTAGATTACCTATATAAATATCAGTTGAATAGTTAAAGGCTAGAAAAGTAGTATTATTTACAACGATTTTATGAGGTTCAATGTAGTTTAAGTTTGTATTGTTAATTCTTTTGATACTTCCATTAGTAATGGTAGGAGTAACGTGACAGAATTCACAAATAAACTCAATACGTTGTTTCAAACTTTTTTCCATTTCTAACTCTTGGGTAGTAAACTTTATCATAATTAA
>CALVVX010000002.1 GCA_944364015.1 uncultured Bacilli bacterium
ATATTATAAAAATAAATATTATATAAATAATTAAGTTAATATAATACATATAATATATAATTTGTAATTAATAATAAATTAAATCATATTAATATTTTATATATAATTATTATATACCTACTATATATAATTAGCTATATATATAATTAATAATAAATAATAATTAATTAAAATATATATTAATATAATTATATAAATATATAAATAATAAAATAAAAAAATAAATTAGTAAAACTCCCCTATTACACCAGTAGGGGAGTTTTACTAATCAATCTTTCTTGATTGAATTTCTGCAATTTTATCAAAAACTTCACCAGCATTTTTCTCATTTATTTCAGTATAACCTAATTCTTTTAAAGCTTGCACCTTAGCGGTATTTAACTCTTGAGTACGACTTAATTTTTCTTCTTTTTTACGTTCTAAATCAGCTTCCCAACGTTTATGAGATTCTGCTAATTTAATACGAGAAGCTCCTCCATTAGAATATAGAGTCATTGCTGAATACAAAATACTTTCAAAAACATATTGATTATCTTCTTCAAATTCATATACATTTGGTTTGGTAAAACCAGAAGCTTTAGAAACATAACCTAAAATATATTTTAATTCTTTAGTACTACCCATTGACTGTAAAAAGTGATAAAGATAAGTAATTGTAACAAAAGAAGTTTTAGTCTTATCATCATTTAACATTTCTTTTAAAATAAAAACAATATCACTAATTAACTCTTGTTCTTCTTTTTTTAAACCAGTTAATTCAATTAATTCATCTTTTTTAGCTATAACTTTTTTAGAACTAAAAATTTTCTCATTAACACTTTTTATATAATCATTAGTTAACTCTTTATTATTTATCTCTTCAATAGAATTTATTGCTAATAAATCAAATAATAATTGACACTTCTCATTAGGAACATTAGACAAATCATCATTGTCTAAATAATTGTATACCATCTGACGAGAAACACCTAAATATTTAGCTAAATTTACTTTAGAAATATTCGCTTTTTTTAAAATTAAATTAATTTTCTCTATAGTACTCATATACGTATCCTCCTACATATATTTTATCATTATCATATAAAATATGTCAAGTAAATTATTCAAATACTTTATCGATAATCCCTCCACCTAAACATTTATCATTATCATATAAAACACAAAACTGTCCTGGAGTAACCGCTCTAGTTTTATCATAAACAATATCAATAGTATTATTAGAAATATTTAATATTTGACAATTAACATCTTCTTGACGATATCTAAATTTAGCACTACATTTATCTAATTTCAAATCACTAAGAAAATTAAAATCACTAATAATAGCTCTAGTAGAAAATAAATATTTATTCTCATCTCCATTTGCAACATATAAAATATTATGTTCTAAATCCTTACTAACAACATAACTACGACTATGATCTCCTCCTAAATTAAGACCTCTTCTTTGTCCAATAGTATAATACATAAGACCAATATGTCTACCTACTTTTTGTTTGGTATTAATATTAATAATATCCCCCTCTTGATTAGGTAAATAATTAGATAAAAACTTTCTAAAATTTCTCTCTCCAATAAAACAAATACCAGTAGAATCCTTTTTACTAGCAGTATCTAAATTTAATTTTTTAGCAATTTTTCTTACCTCTGGTTTTGTCATATTAGCAAGAGGAAAAATAACTTTTTTAAATATATCTTTATTTACATAAGCTAAAAAATAAGATTGATCTTTATTTTTATCTAAAGCTTTATATAAATTACCATCAACTATTTTTGCATAATGACCAGTAGCAACAAAATCTGCTCCTAATTCCATAGCTTTTTTAACAAATAAATCAAACTTAATATATTTATTACACATAACATCAGGATTAGGAGTCCTTCCCTTTTTTAATTCCTCTAAAAAGTAAGTAAAAACATTATCCCAATATTCTTTAACAAAATCAATACGATAAAGTTTAATACCTAATTTATCACATACTCCCTTTGCATCATTATAATCCTGTTCTTGAGGACAAATATTAACATTTAAATTAGGATTACCATTAATATCATTATTAATAGAACTATCCCAATTACGCATAAATAATCCAATAACTTCATAACCTTTCTCTTTTAGTAAATAAGCAGAAACAGAAGAGTCCACTCCCCCACTCATTCCAACTACAACTTTCATAATTGATCACCAAAAATATTCTATCATAAAAATAACTTTTTTACAATTAAGTATAAATATTAATAAACAACTTAAAAATATTAGAAAATAAATATCCATCATAAAAAGAAGAAATAGTAATTCCTATAATAGAAAACAAAAAAATAATCATATATTTTTTTAAAACATTATTAGATTTATTATTTTTATTAGTAATTAATTTAATTAAATAAATAGAAAAAATAATACTATAAATTCCCATAGTTATAATAATAATAAGATTAATTATTTGACTAGGAAACACATATAAAAACGCAAGTAAAAGACCTTTAATACCTAAACTAGCAATAATAGAAGAAACAGTAAAACCTACTAAAAAAGCTTTAATATATATAATAAAAACATTAATAAATAAACCAATAATACTCATACCAAAAACAAATATAAAACTAACTAAAATAATATTAGTAATTAAACTATTTTTAAAAGCTAGTCCACTATCAAAAGAAGAATTAACAGAAGAAATAAAATTATTAATAATTTCAATTATCTTATTCTTATCATTATCACTAATAAAAGTAAAAAAAATCGATCCAGTAATTATTCCAATTACAACAATACTAATTACAAACAAATTAATTTTCTTATTAGGAAGAACTATATCCATTACTCTATTTATTTTTCTATTCATTATCTCACCTGATAAATTATATTAAAAATACTTGAATTTATTACTATTTTTTTGTATAATTATAACGAGGTGTAGAAATGGAAAACAAAAATAACAATAAGAAAAAAAGAAAAAAAAGCAAAACCAATCTAGGAGTAAGAATTCTTGCAATTATCATGGCTTTACTTATGTTATTATCAACTTTATCAGGAGTATTAGCATATTTTTAAAACAAGCATCTGCTTGTTTTTATAATAATAAATATAAAACTACTAAAGAAACTGCAATTGATATGACCCCTAATAAATAATAAGAAATATAACCAGCTTGATGAGCTTGTTTTTTTATAGGAATATTATTATCATCTATTTCTACTTCATTTAATACTAAACTACTATCAACTTCTATCTTATCATCTATCTTATTATCAATAGTTTTTTCTGCTTCACGACCAACAACAAAATTAATTCCTGAAGAATTTATTTTATCTAAATTATCATGATTAGACTGTTCCATAATCATATCCATAATTGATTTATATTCACATCTATTTTGATATTTATTAACAAACCAATTCATAAAAGCAATATATTTATTATTATTAATCATAATAATATTACTCTCAACTTTTATATTATTACTAGATAATGCTATATAAGAACAATTAATTACATTACCAATTGCTTTATCTAAAGAAGCAAACAATCTCTCATCAGGATTAGTATTTAGAGTATTTAAAAAATTACTATTAATAAGAGGTATAATCAAACTAATATTATAATTATCTATTTTAGAATATATATTATTTAACTTATTTACTAAACTATTAATATTACTAGTATTAAAAACTAAATCTAGAGTATCATCACGAAGTTCAATAGTAATATTACTAGAATTAAACTTTTTATGAGGAACTGCCATATAAAAAGATGCAGTAGAATCAGTAAAATAATATATATTATGATTTTCTAAAGATATAACTAATGTTTTTTCCAATTTCATCGACCCTTTCTCTATCTTTAGATAATTATATCAAAAAAAGAATAAAAAGTCATTAAAAAAATGAAAAATTTAAAATAAAGTAACATAACAAATGACAAATAACAAACCAAATATAAAGAAAACTTTAACTACTCTATCTTCTTTATAAGATTTTGCACTTTTAAGTAACTCACAAAATGCAATTTGTAACATAATACCCATAATTAATAGAAATAAAAATCCTAATATTTTACTAGTAATAAAATCTTTTAAAAATAAATAAGTAATTAAAGCTCCAAAAGGTTCTGATAATGCAGATATTAAAGTATATTTAAAAGCAAGAAACTTTCTTTTAGTAGCATAATAAATGGGAATAGAAATAGCAATACCTTCTGGTATGTTATGCATAGCAATAGCAAAAGTTAAAGAAATGCCTAAATTAACATCACTACTTGTAGCAATAAAAGTAGCAATACCTTCAGGTATATTATGCATAACAATAGCAATAACACTAAGTAAACCTACTCTATATAATTTATTATTAATCTCATGCGGAAAATAATAACCAATTAAACTAGAAAAAATTATACCAAGAAAAATAAATAAAAAACAAATAAAACAAAGAAATAAACCATGATAAGAATTTGAAAGCAAATTAAAAGCTTCAAAAGAAATATCACATACAGAAATTCCAATCATAACTGCAGAAGCAAAAGATAATGAAGCTGCAATAATTTTATTTTTATTATTAGATTTAACAAAAACAATAAAAGCTCCAATCATAGTAGATGCTCCTGCTATTAAAGTTAATAAAAAAGCAAAAGAAGTATTATTCAAAATATCACCTAATAATTTATATACAATTTAATTAAAAATATTAAAAAAAAGCAAGAAAACTTGCTATAATTCAAATTGAGAATTATATAAAGAAGCATAAAAACCATTTTTCTTCATCAATTCTTCATGATTACCTTGTTCTATTATATTACCATCTTTCATTACTAAAATTAAATCTGCATTACGAATAGTAGATAATCTATGTGCAATAATAAATGATGTTTTACCTTCAGTTAGTTTATCCATTGCTTCTTGAACTAATTCTTCAGTTCTAGTATCAACATTAGAAGTAGCTTCATCTAATATCAAAAATGGAGAATCTTCAATCATACCACGAGCTATAGTAAGTAATTGTTTTTGTCCCGCAGAAATTGATTCATTATCAGATAAAATAGAATTATAACCATTAGGTAATGTTTTAATAAAATGATCAAGTCCTACTGTTTTACATACTTCTTCTACTTTTTTATTAGAAATATTTTTACGATTATATATTATATTTTCTTTAATAGTACCATCAAATAACCAAGTATCTTGTAATACCATAGTAAATAATTCATGAACGTTTTCTCGAGTCAAATCTTTAGTAGAAATTCCATCTATCTTAATGTCTCCCCCACTAATTTCATAAAATTTCATAAGTAAATTAACCATAGTGGTTTTACCTGCTCCAGTAGGACCTACAATTGCAATTTTCTCTCCCGCAGCGGCTTTAGCACTAAAATTATTAATCGTAGGCTTTTCATTTCCATCATAAGTAAAACTTACATTTTCAAATACAATATCTCCTTTTACTTTATTTTTATCTAATTTCAAAGTAATGTCTTCTTGATTATCCATCTCTTGAGCATCAACAAATTCAAATACTCTCTCTCCTGCAGCAACAGTAGATTGAATACTTGTCATAGCTTGTGCTATTTGTGATAATGGAGAAGTAAATAATCTAACATAAGTAATAAATGCAATAATAACACCAAATGATATATGACCATTAATAGTAAGTAAAGCACCTACTATACATACCATAACATAACCAAAATTACCCACAAATGACATCATTGGCATCATTAAACTAGATAAAAATTGACTCATAAAATTTGCTTTATACATTTTATTATTTAAAAGATCAAACTTCTGATCAGAAATATCTTTACCATTATAAGCTTTTACTACATTAAGACCAGAATAAATTTCTTCAATATGAGCATTCAAATTACCAAGTTGTTTTTGTCTTTGAATAAAATATTTTTGTGATTTACTTAAAATAATAAACATAAATATAAAACCTAATAAACTAGAAACAATCGCTGTAATAGCCATAACAAAATTAGTAATAAACATCATTAAAATAGTACCCACTAATAAAGTAATTGCACTAACTAAAGTAGATAGAGAATTATTAAGAGATTGAGCAACCAAATCTACATCATTAGTAACTCTTGATAAAATATCTCCAATAGGATTTTTATCAAAAAACTTAAGTGGTAATTTATTTATTTTACTAGATATACTAGCTCTTAACTTTTTAGCAAAATTATTTGCAACATCAGTCATACAAATAGCTTCAATATAATTAAATAAAGCACTAATTAAATATAAAACTAATAATAATATAGAAATATTTTTAACCACAGATAAATCCATCTTTGCTTCAACTACATCTTTAATACTATTAGGCATCTTATCAATACTAGCATATAAACTATTAACATCACTACTATCAAGATTAAAAACTATACTAGCAAATTTAGCTTGATCAGAAACACTAATAACACTATCATCTATAACAAACTCACTAAATAATAAATTAGCTAAATTATTAGAAAAATTATAATTAACAATTAAATCAATCTTTTCTTCTTTAGTTAAATTTATACCATTATAAGTACTATCAGTAACAATTTTTTCTAATATATCATTATCAATAGAAGATAAATTACTAATATCAATTTGTTTTACTTGTTCTAATTCTTCTAAAGATAAATTACTAAAATCAAAAGCTAAAATATCTTTAATTTTCTCATCATTAATATTAGAAGAAATATTAGTAGATATTTGCTCTAAATTATCTTTATTAACAACTAATCCATCTGATATAGTATCAGTTAAATCAGATAAAATATTTGGTGTAAAAATAGCAATAATAGAACCAACTGCCGCTAAGAAAAGGGACAAAATGACTAAAACTTTAAAAGAATTTAATTCTTTTATTAATCTAATTAATGAATTTTTAAACTCTTTAGGTCTATCAAAACTTTTAGTTTTCATTATTTAACTCCTCCTCTGATAATTGAGATAAAGCAATTTGTTTATAAATTGGACAAGATTTTAATAATTGTTTATGTGTCCCCTTACCTACACATTTACCACTATCAAGAACTAAAATTAAATCAGCATTCATAATAGTACCAATTCTTTGAGCTACTATTAAAACAGTAGCATCTTTAGTATGTTTTTTTAATTCTTTTCTAAGTGTAGCATCAGTTTTATAATCTAAAGCAGAAAAACTATCATCAAAAATATATATTTCAGGGTCTCTTGCAATAGCACGTGCAATAGAAATTCTTTGTTTTTGACCACCACTTACATTAGTACCACCTTGAGCAAGATGAGTATCATATTTTTTATCCATCTTCTCAACAAACTCTTTTGCTTGTGCTACTTCAATAGCTTTTTTAATATTTTCTTTAGTAATTTTCTTACCATTATTACCAAAAGCTACATTTTCACTAACACTGCCACTAAAAATAACAGCTTTTTGAGAAACATAACCAAGTTTATTATATAAAGATTCTAATTTATAATTTTTAACATTAATATTATCTACAAATACTTCACCTTCAGTAGCATCATAAAATCTAGGTACTAAATTAATTAAAGTAGACTTTCCACTACCAGTAGAACCTATAAATGCAACAGTATCTCCTTTTTTTGCCTTAAAAGATATATTTTCTAATACATACTCTTCAGCATCAGGATACTTAAACGAAACATTTCTAAACTCAACAGTACCTACTTCTGAAGTATTACCATCAAAATTACCATCTTCTAATATAACTTTAGTATCCAAAACTTCATTAATACGAGAAGCAGAAACTTGAGCACGTGGAAGTATCATAAATATCATCGCAAGCATTAAAAATGACATAATAACTTGCATTGCATAACTTGAAAATACTACCATATCTCCAAATAAAGCAATCTTATCACTCATAAGAGCATTATCTATTAAACTAGCCCCAATAAAATATATACCCAAAGTTAAACAGTGCATAACCAAATACATAATTGGAGAAAATATAGCAAAAGTCTTTTGATTAAATAATTGTTGATTAGTTAATTTAGTATTAACATCATTAAATTTATCTTCTTGATAAGCTTCTGCATTAAATGCTCTAACTACCCTAATACCAGTTAAGTTTTCTCTAGTAACACCATTTAACTTATCAGTAAGTTTTTGAACAATTTTAAATTTAGGCATAACTATAATAATTAAAGCCCCAATTACACTAAGTAAAATAACAACCGCTACTGCAGTTAAACTACTCCAAACTAAATTCTTATTTAAAATCTTTGTTACAGCCCAAATTGCAGTAATTGGAGCCTTAATAAGTAAATGAAAACCCATTCCAATTAACATCTCAATTTGTGTAACATCATTAGTAGTCCTAGTAATTAAACTATTAGTAGAAAATAACTTAATCTCATTTAAAGATAAACTTTCTACTTTATCAAATATTTTCTTTCTAATCTTACGTGAAAATCCCGCGGATAATTTAGCCATAAAATAAGAAACAATAATAGCAAACACTAAACTACCAAAAGCACATAATATCATATAAATACCATTAATAATAATATCTTCCATCTTACTACCTTCAGTTTGAACTAAAGTAGTAATTTCTGCCATATAATCTGGCATCTTTAATTCAAGCCAAACTTGTAAGAAAATAAATATAAAACTAATAATAATTAAAAACCATTCTCTTTTTCCAAAATTTTTAATAATCTTAAGCATAATAACCTCCTTAACCTACCTAACAATAATATAATAAATAAAATTCAAAGTCAAGTAAATAATAATACTATTTCCTTGGCGCAAACATAATTGCTCCCAGTAGAAATAGTATTACTACAATCATTATTAAAATTAAAATTGTAAAATTATTTGAATTAATAAGTGAGGAAATTTTTAAAAATAAATTATCCCTACTACTTAAAAACATAATAGCATTATTCATCATATTACTTCCTTTCATCGTGTTAGCTATATATTAAAATAAGTCAAAAAACAATTATTTTGGGGGAAAAAATAACTAGTCATTCAACTAGTATTTTAATACAAATCAATTATAACAAATTATAACTAAATTATCAATATAAATTCCAAAAATTGACAAAATTAACTAAAATTAGACAAAGTATAATTAACAATATAAGAAGAAATAGAACTATTATATAATTTAGCTAAATTAGTATAATCTATTTTTAAAACCATTTTATCTTCTTGAATATCTTGCTCTAAAATATTAGATACAGCATTACCATTATAATTAATACTAAATTTATATTTATTATCTTCATAAGTAGCACTATTAATATATGTTCTAATATTATCTAAAGAAAAATACATAGTATCAAGCAAATAAAATATATTATCTACTTGATTATAATCTCTATCATAATATAAATTATTAATAATTACATAACTACCATCTTCATTAGTAATAGAACCACTATTATTGTTAAATTCACCCTTATAAGTATATATAGTAGAACCATTAACTAATATAGCTATATTATAATTATATTTAGAAATATTATAAAGATTATAAGAAATATCATCATCATTAGTTTTATTCTTATTAGACATAAAATCTAACATTTTTGCAAAAGTAAAAGCAAAAACAATAAATATAAAAAATATTAATAACTGAATTTTAGCCTTTTTTTTCTTTTTTTCTAACTTATCCATCAATCTAATTTCCTTCCCACTAATTCTTCTTTTTTTATTCCATTTATATAATCTTTAACTAAACATCTCTTCTTACCCTCTAGTTTAATATCTAATAGTTTAATTTTTACATCTTTACAATTAACAACAATACCATCTTTAGTAATATAACTAATAACACCAGCATCATCATCACTAATTTCATCTAAAACTATAGCATTATAAACTTTTAATCTCTTATTATCTAAAATACAATAAGCACCAGGATTAGAACAAAGAGCTTTAATTAAATTAACTACATCTTTAGCATTATTATTAAAATTTATTTTTTCTTCTTCTTTTTTTATATTATAAGCATAAGTAACTAAATTCTCATCTTGTTTAATAGGATTAATCTTATTACTAATAATTAAATTAAGAGTATCTAATAATAAATCTTTAGCCAAATTAGATAACTTAATAGATAAACTATCATAAGTATCATCTATTTTTATATCTATTTGTCTTTGAGTAATTATATCTCCTGCATCCATTTTCTTATCCATATACATAATAGTAATACCTGTTTTGTTAAACCCATTCATAATAGCTCTTTGAATTGGAGCACCTCCTCGTAATTTAGGAAGTAAAGAAGCATGAACGTTAATTGAACCATATTTAAAATGATTTAACAAAATACTTGGAACAAACTGACCATAAGCACAAGTAATAATAATATCAGCATCAGTATTTAAAATTAAATTAATTGCATCACTAATTTTCTCTGGTTGAATAACATTAATATTATTATCTAGAGCAACTTGTTTAGTACAAGTAGCAACTAAATTACCTTTTCTATCTTTAATACGATCAGGTTGACTAACAACTAATACAACTTCATGAAACTTTAATAAAGCTTTTAAAACATCAGCAGAAAATGCAGGAGTACCCATAAATATTATTTTCATTACACTTCTCCAATAACAGTAATAATCATTGGTTTATTACCTGTTTGATTACTTAAAAATCTACCTAATTCATCTCTAATAGCAAGTTTAATTTTATTGTATTCAACAAAATTATCATGAATATTATTAATAATAATTTTATTACAAATATCTTTAATCTCTTTTAGTAACTCGCCACTATCTTTTACATAAATAAAGCCTCTTGTTAATATCTCAACTCCTGCGATAATCTTTTTAGTTTTTTTACTCAAAGTAGCAGAAATAATCATAATTCCATTATCAGATAACAATTCTCTATCTTTTAAAACAACCTCTCCAATATCATCAGAAGAATCTCCATCAATTAAAATAGAACCACTAGGTATTTTTTTAAATTCATCTACTAATTTACCATCTTTAAAAGTTACCACTTCTCCATTTTGTTTTAAAATAATATTATCTTTCTCAATACCAACCTTATAAGCTAAATCAGCATTAGCTACTTGACAACGATATTCCCCTTTAACAGGAAAATAATATTTAGGATGCATAAGATCAATCATCATCATTAAATCCTCACTACTAGCATGATGAGACAAATACTTCTTTGGAGACAATGTAACAATATTGGCATCTAATTTAGAAATAGAATCTAAAACTTGATAAAAAGTCTTCTCTCTTCCCTCATAAATAGGAGTAGCCAAAAAAACAGTATCGGTAGGTTTAATTTGAACAAATTTATCATAACCATTTAAAATCTTAATAATATTAGAATAAGGTTTTTTTCTACCATCAGAAATCAAAATAACAGAAGAATCATCATTAATATTAGATAAATCTCCAATAACATTTTTATCTACAGTTAAATAATGATTATTAATAGCATCATTAATTAAATTTTGAAGCATTTTACCCATAATAACAACTTTCCTATTAGTCTTACTAACTTCATTAAATAACTCTTGAATACGATAAATATGAGAATTTAAAATACTAAAAATAACTCTATTACTATCATTTAAAGTCTCTCTAATTAAATTACTAGTCCTATGATTAGGAGCAGTATGTCCTACTTTATCTGCATAAATAGATTCGGTAAGTAAACATAAAACACCTTGTTTTCCAATATAAGCAAGTTTTCCTAAATCAGTCTTATAAGCACCACGCATAAGAGAATCAAATACAAAATCAGATGCATAAAATATAACTCCATCTTTAGTATATAATGCATAAGCTAAATTATCAGGAATAGAATGAGATAAATTAACAGGAAAAATCTTTAAATCCCCAAAGGAAATAGCTTTATTAGCCTTAATCTCAATTAAATTATTATAAACAATATTATAAACTTCAAATTCTTTTCTAACTACACTTAAAGTAAATTTAGCACCATATACATTAACCCCATACAAATCTTTAATAATATCAGATAAAGCCCCAATATTCTCATCATGACCATGTGTTAAAAAGATACCTTTAATTCTTTTTTTATTTTTCTTTAAATATTCAATATTAGGAATAATGTAATCAATACCCAAAGTATATTCATCAGCATATTTAAGTCCCGCTTCAAAAACAAAAATATCTTTATCTACTTCAATAACATACATATTCTTCCCATTTTCATTCAAGCCCCCAAGGGCAATAATATATATCTTACTCAAATTTTCTCCCCCTTTTATTGTTTTAATAAACTTTAATAAAAATAAAAAAAAAAAAAGATAATTACAAGTAAGCAATTATCTTAACAATTAATTCCTTTAATTTGCAATTCATCAACTTCATCAATATTCTTCTTAGGCTTAATAGGTTTAGCTAACTTTTTAGTCTCTAAATATAACCATAATTGATTAGAAATAAATACAGAAGAATATAAACCTGCAATAAAGCCGACGAATAAAGCAATATTAAAATTAATAATCTCATGAGCGCCAAATATCATCAAACAAACAACAGGAACAATAGTAGTAACAGTAGTTAATATACTTCTTGTTAAAGTTTGACGAATACTATTATTAACAATTTCTCTTAAAATTTCCGGACTAACTTTCTTACCATTATATTTATTATAATTATTTCTAATCATATCAAATGTAACAATAGTAGCATTAATAGAATAACCAATAATAGTCAAAATAGCGGCAATTAAAATAGAAGTAACTTCTAAATTAGTAATACCAAAGAAGAATATAACAATTGCAACATCATGCATTAAAGCCACTAAACTAGAAATAGCATAATTAAACTTAAACCTAATACTAACATAAATTGCAATACCAATTGCTGCTAATATAAGAGAATAAATAGCATTTTTAGTAAGCTCTTTTTTAACAACTTCACTAACTACAAAAATATCTGAATCAAGATTATATTCATCCTTCAAATAATTAGTCATCTCATCAATCTTATCATTTTCAATAACCTCATCAATAATTAAAGTATAATTACTATCAGTTCTAGATTCATTTTTAATAGTATAAGAACTATCTATATCATCTTTTAGTTTATCAATATCAGTATTACTATTAGTATTAACAGTAATATTAGTACCCCCAGTAAAATCTACTCCAAGATTAAAACCAGTAAAAATAGTTATAGCTAAACCTAATACTAATATAACACAAGCAAAACCAATAAATTTATGTCTACTTTTATAAAAATCAATTTTCTTAAATGGAATAGCTTCTTTCTCATCTTTAACAATTTTCTTTTTATTAAAACCAATGAAAAACTTAAGCTTATTATCAAAGAATTTTGTATTTACAAATAGCTTTAATATAAATCTTGAGAAAAATACCATAATCAAAATAGTAACAATTATATTAATAATTAACATAGTAGCAAATCCTTTAACAGAACTTTGACCAAATATAAACAATATAATTGCCGCAATTACAGTAGTTAAATTAGCATCAATAATACTAGAAAAAGATTGCTTATTACCCTCAACATAAGATTCTTCTAAACTCTTTCCTATTTTTAATCTTTCTTTAATTCTCTCAAAACTAATAACATTAGCATCAACTGCCATACCAATACCAAGTAACATTGCCGCAATACCTGGTAAAGTTAAAACACCACCAATTAAATAGAAAATTAAGAAAGATAAAATAGTATAAATAAGTATATTAACACTAGCAACAAAACCTGCAAATCGATATACACCAATCATTATTGCCATAACAAGTAAAATACCAATAATACCTGCAGTAACTGTCATATTAAGTGAATTAGTACCATAAGTAGCCTCTGTAGTACGAGATGATAGTTCAACTAATTTAGTAGGAAGTGCTCCTGAATTAATTAATTCTACTAAACTACTAGCCTCTTTTTCATCAAAATTTCCTTGAATAATAACATCACTAGCAAAAGCCTCATTAACACTAGCAGCGGACAAACATTTTGAATTATTTAAAGAACCACAATTATCTTTTTCTTTTAAATAACTATCAGTATTAGGATCATAATCAAGCCAAATAACAATAATATTATCACTCATATCTTTTACTTTATTAGTAACATCATAAAAAGTATCTTTATCTTTAATAGATAAACTAACCGCAGGCTTTCCATACTGATCAGTAGTAACTTTAGCATTACCTCCTAAAACAGAACTAGTCATAAGTAAATTATCATGTGCATCACGAAAAGATAAAACTGCAGTAGAAGAAATAGTCTCTCTAGCCTCTTCTACATTAGTAACTCCTGCTAATCTTATTCTAATATGATTATCTGATTCAATAGTAATCTCTGGTTCACTAACACCTAAGATATCAATTCTTTTTAAAATTGCCTTATAAGTATTATAAACCATATCACTATTAATCTCTTGATTTTCTTCAATTGGATTAACTTCATATAAAACCTCAAATCCACCTTGTAAATCAAGACCATAATTCAAATTAGTAAATAATGGCTTAATAACATAAATACATAAAAATATCGTAATAAAACATGCTACTAAACCAGAAATAAATCTAATTTTTTTACTCTTTAATTTAACCAATAAAACAATAAAAAATATAACTAATAAAAGCATAACAACTAAAAACAATTTATCCATCAATCTCACCTACACTTCTTTTATTTTTTAAATATCTATCTATTTTAACTCCATCAACATTAATAATATTACTAACCATATCTGCAATAGTTAAATTAACACTACTAACCCATACATTATCTTTTAAATAATTCCAAATATCAATAGAAGTCAAATAACTATACTCACTATTTTTAAACATTCTAATTTTAACATTAAAAGCAGGTTTTAAAGCCTCATATAATTCTTTCAAACTTCTATATTCTTCCATCTCATCACCTCAAATTCAAAAGCTATATTAATTATATAACTTCTTTTAAATTAAGACAATACTTATTTAGAAAATAAAACATATAAATTATTAGGTGATAAGATGAAAAGTAATTTCATAAAATCAACAATAATATTAATAATTGGAGGCTTTATCACTAAAATATTATCAATGATAATAAAAATAGCACAAACTAGAGTACTAACTAGCAGTGCTATTGGACTATATATGTTAATACTACCAACATTTAACTTATTCATCACTTTATCTACTTTAGGATTGCCTACTGCAATTTCAAAATTAGTAAGTGAAAAAAGAAAAAGTTCTAAAAAAATAGTATTATCTATAATCCCAATAATAATTATATTTAATATACTATTAATGCTAATTCTAATCTCACTAGCGCCTCTTATATCTAAATATTTACTAAATAATAATGATACTTACTACCCTATTATATCAATTGGTCTAACACTACCATTTATTTGCCTATCAAGTATAATAAGAGGATATTTCTTTGGTAAAGAGAAAATGTTTCCACATATATTATCAAATATAGTAGAACAAATAATAAGATTAATATTAACAATATATTTTATTCCAAACTTACTACACTATGGCATAATAAATGCAATATGTGGATTAGTCTTAATAAATATAGCAAGTGAACTAACATCAATAATAACACTTATATTATTTATACCAAAAAATAAGCAAATAAAAAAAGAAGACTTTAAATGCGACAAAGAAATATTAAAAGATATTCTAAATATAAGTATACCAACTACTTCATCAAGATTAATTGGATCAATATCATACTTTCTAGAACCAATAATACTAACATATACATTACTAAAAGTAGGATATGATACTAACTATATAACAGTAGAATATGGCATAATAAACGCTTATGTATATCCATTATTACTACTACCTTCATTCTTCTCATTAGCAATATCAAACGCATTATTACCTGTAATATCAAATGCTTATGTAAACAAGCAATATAACTATATAAAAAATAAAATAAAACAAGCAATAAAATTCTCCTTACTAATAGGAATACCATTTACTCTAATATTTATAATAATACCTCAAATACCTCTAAAAATAATATATAATACAACCTCTGGTATTAATTACATAAAAGTAATCGCACCATTTTTTCTTCTTCACTATATACAAGCGCCCCTAACAGTAGTATTACAAGCAATAAATAAAGCAAAATGCGCAATGCAAGCTACTTTATATGCTAGTATAATTAGATTAGCAACATTATTTATAATAAGCCTATTTAAAGTAGGACTATGGAGCCTAGTAATAGCATCAATAATAAACATTGTATTTGTAACAATACATCATATATACTATACAAAAAAGTATTTAAAAAAACCGTTTATAATAAACAGCTTTTAAATATCGTAATCATTATCATCCATGAACAATTGATAAACTTTAACATCTAAAGCATTAGCAATTTCTTCTAGTTTCTTTATAGAAGGATAACTCTCAGCATTTTCCCAACTAGAAATATGACTAACACTTACATTTAAAATTTCTGCTAATTGTTCTTGAGTATAATTTTTTTTGTTACGATAATTTTTAATATTTTTTCCTAATAATAACTTATCTTCCATCTATACCATTCTTTCTATCATATTCTTCTAAAAATTTATGTAAATTATTTGCTACATCTAAAGGTAGAATATCACATAAATTTTCTATTGTTGCTTCTTTCATTTTAGATATAGTTTTATATCTTTTAAGCAACTGTTTTTTTCTTTTCTCACCTATTCCCCTGATATTATCCAAAATACTGGAAATAGCCCCCTTACTTCTTATTTGTTTATGATAAGAAATAGTATAATTATGTACTTCATCTTGCATTCTACTAAGAAGTAAAAACAAATCACTATTCTTATCAACATTCAATGTTTGAATTGGATCTAATCCAATCAAAGTAGCAGTGTTGTGTTTATCATCTTTTTTCAACCCTGCCGAGGCAATATTTAAGTTTAAACTCTTAAGAACTTCTCTAGCCACATTTAACTGTCCACTCCCTCCATCAACAATAATTAAATCTGGCTTTTCTAATCCCTCTTTTAAAACTCTAAAATACCTGCGATAAATAACTTCTCTCATCGTAGAGTAATCATCATTAACATCACTAGTAATCTTAAACTTTCGATATTCATTTTTACTTGCTAAACCATTAATAAAGACAACCATTCCTGAAACATTAAAACTACCAAATAAATTTGAATTATCAAAAAGCTCAATTCTATCTACACAATTAATATGTAGTAAACTAGCAAGTTGTTCCAAAGCCTTCTCCCTTCTTTGATCATTTTGTTTTACCAAACTCATCTGCTCATTAAAATAAATCAAAGCATTATCATAAGCAAGTTCTAATAATCTTTTCTTCTTACCTCTTGAGGGAGTAATAAATTTAATATCAAAAGCTTTTTCTAAAAGATTATTATCAAAACCATCAGCCAACAACACTTCTTTAGGTTTAATCTTAAACCTATCATAATAAGCAGAAATATAAGAAAGCAATTCTTCATTCACATCATCACAAACAGCAAATATATCTTTCTTTGTACCAAGTAACTTACCACCGCGAATAAATAATATAACTAAAGACAAATAATTATTATCAGTATAATAACCAATTACATCCCTATTAATATTATCATCAAGTTCGACTTTTTGCTTTTCTAAAGTAATATTAATATAATCTAACATTTCTTTATACTCTAAAGCTTTCTCATATAGTAACTTATTAGAATAAAATTCCATCTTCTTCTTAATCTTTTGTGTAACAATATCATGATTACCATTTAAAAAAGTAATAATCTCATTTTTAATATTATCAATAATATTTTGATCAATATCAAAAATACAATAACCTAAACACTCTTTTATATGATAATATAAACACTCTTTCTTAGGCATATTCTTACACTTTCTAAGAGGATAAATCCTATTCAAAAGTTCTACAGTCTCCCTTGCCGCTTTAACATTTGGATAAGGTCCAAATAATTTATGAGATTTATTCTTCTTAACATTAGGATTTCTAATAATAGTCAAACGAGGAATTTTCTCATTAGTAAGTTCAATATAAGGATAAGACTTATCATCGCGAAGCAAAATATTATATTTAGGATTATATTTCTTAATTAAATTAATCTCTAATAATAAAGATTCTAATTCCGATGAAGTTAAAATATATTCAAAATCATAAATATCTCTAACTAACATCGCCGTCTTTCCTGTATGTTGTTGTTTAAAATAAGAACTTAGACGATTTTTTAAATTTTTGCTTTTTCCTACATAAATAATATTACCATCAACATTCTTCATTAAATAACAACCGGGATGATGAGGAACCAAAGAAAGTTTCTTATCAATCACTATTATACCACCTCTTACGAAAAAATCAAATATTTATCTTCATTATTAAAAATTTTTTTTGCCTCCAAAAATATTATATATTATATTTACTCATTAGTAAACAAAAATTAATAAGATAATGACTTTTAACACTAAATTTGATACAATAACAGTGGTGATTGACATGTTTTCGATAAAAAATGACACTGAAAATACAATAATTATTAAAAATTCTAAATTTATTTGTATTTTATATAAAGTATATGAAATAGAAAAAATAGACAAATATTTAACTCAAACAAAAGAAAAATATAAAAATGCTACTCATTATTGCTATGCATATATAATTAATAACCAATATAAATATAGTGATGATCAAGAACCAAGTTCTACTGCAGGACCTCCTATTTATGAAACATTAAAAAATAAAAATTTAAACAATATCTTATGTGTAGTAGTAAGATACTATGGAGGTATAAAACTAGGAGCATCTGGTCTAATTAGAGCTTATTCTAAAAGTACTAAAGAAGCAATAAATAAAGCTACATTAGTAAAACTAATAAAAGCAAAAAATGTAAATATAACATTTGATTATAAAAATATAAAATTAATAAATAATATATTAAAAGAAAGTGAAATATTAAAAAAAGAATATAATCAAAATATAACATATAATGTAAATATAGAAAATGAATTAATAAACAAACTAAATAATATAAGTAAAATTACTATTAATAACGATATATATATCGAAAAATAGTAATTTTATTTTGTTAAATAAATATAAGGACTAACTATAGAACCATCACTATTAGAATAAAATTCTAAAGTATCTAATTCACTACAATTAGCTAAATCTAAATCACATTTAAACAAAGAAAACGAATTATTAGACTTATAAGTTAAATAATACAAATTATCATTATTAAGAGCAATAATAGGACTAATACCATGACCACTACTTACATAAGCAGATAAATCACTTTTACTAATACAACCACTGCCATCTTTATTACAACGATATAAAACAAAATTATTAGTATAACCACTACCCTCTAAAACAGAAGAAGTATAATATAAATAATTATCATTAACTAAAAACATAGGATTAATTGAAATAGCACTATTATCTAGAGTATAACCACTAGCACTCTTAATTATATTACAATCACTACCATCTTTATTACAAGAATATATATCCATAACATTAGTAGTATTTGCAAAAGAAGAATAATAAACATTATTAAAATCAGATACAATTGTAACATAAAAATTAGTAGCACTACTATTAACATAAGCTAAAGCAGTAGCAAATTTAGAACAATTACTACCATCTATATTACACTTATATAAATCAACATTAACTTTATTATCATCAATCAAATCAGAATATGTTGTATAATAAATATATTCATCATTACTACTAATACTAGAAGAAATACCAACACCACTATCAGTAGAACTTTCTAATTTACTAAATACATCTAAAGTAGTAAAAGCATTACAATTACTACCATCTATATCACACTTATATAAATCAAAAACAGAAGTATAAGTACCACTATTAGGATTTTTTAAAGAAGTATAATATAAATAATCACTATTAATAGCAAAAGAAGAATTAACACTAACCTTATTTAAAGAATCAATATAAGAATTAACATTAGAAACTAAATCATTACTACATCCATCTATATCACACCTATACAAATTCATAGAAGAAGTATAACTATTAGTACCATATCTAGAAGAAGTATAAAATAAATTATCAGATTTAGCAATAAAATTAGGACTAATACTAGCTAAAGAATTATTAACCATACTATAACCAGTAGCAATCTCACTACAATTACTAAAATCATCTAAACAACGATTAATCTTAACAACAACATCACTACCATCTTCTAAAACAGTAGAATAATATAAATAATTAACATCATTAACTACTATATCTAAATTTTGATAAGAATAAGCAATAGATAAATTAATACCATAATCAATATCAGAATAAAGTGTATAAGCAGGAATTTTAATATTTAAAAGACCTTTAGTACTATTACTAACATCACTACACTCTACATAAGAAGAATCTTGATAACATAAATTTTCTATCGTAATACTACCAATATCCAAAGACTCATCAAAAGTATTAACATATACATCATTACCATAACTATTATTAATAAAACTACCATAACTAAAAGTATTATCATCAACGGTAATTCTCTTAATAACTTCACTACCTAAAATATTAAAAGTAAAATCAACAGTATTTAGACCAACTTCTACTTTTACTAACTCATAACTACTAAGATCATCCATTACATCTTCTAACATAAGAATCTGATCAGTCTCTAACATAGTATTAACATAATAATCATCATTAATATTCTTAAGATTAATAGTAAGCTCTACTAAAAAGAAAGTAATTGTCATAGCAAGAACAGAAGCCACTATTATTTCTACTAATAAATAACCCTTATTATTCATAAAATCCCTACCTTATCCTCAAAGACGCATAAGTATTATCTTGACTAACTGCAAATAACACATAACTATAATCACTACTATTAAATAAATAATTAGAACTAGATTCTTTTACCATATCAATATAAAACAATAAATATTCTTCAAATTCTTCATCATAACTATTAGCCAAATTATTAATAACAGTCTCATCATATTTAGCTAAATAAATATCTTTTATCTTATAAGTAGTAACAAATTTATCTAAAAAAGCTCTATAATAATTATCATTAAAAGTATCATTATTAATTTTAGTATAAGTAAAACTATTATTACTAACTAATTGATTTAACAAAAACTCATCAATCAAAAAATTTTCTAAATTCTTAAGAGCATAAACATTTTTAGCATCATAATAAGTATTTCTAATCTCATAAGCTTTATAAGTATTAGAAAAACCAGAATATAAACCAACCATAGTAGTTAAAAGCAATGTAGATACTATAACTACTTCTGCTAACATAAAACCTTTATTATTCATATCATCACCTATTATCTTTAAATATTATATAATATTTTTAATAAAATTACTAGTATAAAATAAAAATAAAACTTAGAAAACAAATATTAGCAATCTCTATTGACAATTGCTAATTATATGATATAATTAATAATGAGGAGGGATATTATGAATGAACAAAATATGTATCAAGAAAATTTAGAAAACGTATTAGAAAAATACGGACGAGATATAACACAAAGTGCCAAAGATGGAAAAATTGATCCTGTAATTGGTCGTGATGATGAAATTAGATCTATAACTAGAATTTTATCTCGTAAAACAAAAAATAATCCAGTATTAATCGGAGAAGCAGGAGTTGGTAAAACAGCAATAGTAGAAGGATTAGCATCAAGAATAATAAAAAAAGATGTTCCAACTAGCTTACAAAATAAAACAATATGGGAATTAGACATGGGAGCATTAATCGCTGGAGCAAAATATCGTGGAGAATTTGAAGAAAGACTAAAAGCAGTCTTAAAAAAAGTAAAAGAATCTGAAGGAAATATAATTATGTTTATTGATGAAATACACATGATTGTAGGAGCAGGAGCAATTGAAGGAGCAATGGATGTATCTAATATGTTAAAACCAATGCTAGCACGTGGAGAAATACATTGTATTGGGGCTACTACATTAAATGAATATCGTAAATATATAGAAAAAGATTCAGCACTAGAAAGACGTTTTCAAAACGTATTAGTAAAAGAACCTACTGTAATAGATACAATAACTATTTTACGTGGTTTAAAATCAAAATTTGAAGTATATCATGGAGTAAACATAAAAGATAGAGCATTAGTAAGTGCTGCTACTTTAGCAAATAGATATATAACTAATAGATTCTTACCAGATAAAGCAATAGATTTAGTAGATGAAGCATGTGCTACAATTAAAGTACAAATGGAATCAGTACCTACTCAAATAGATAGTTTAACTAGAAAAATAATGCAACTAGAAATAGAAAAAGAAGCATTAAAAAAAGAAAAAGATGATATTTCTAAAAAAAGAATCCAAGAAATTAATAATAATTTAACTACATTAAAAGAACAAGAAAAAACTCTTCGTACAAACTGGGAAGAAGAAAAAGAAATAAATAATAAAATTAGCAAGAAAAAAGAAGAATTAGAACATGCAAATTATGAATTAGAAAAAGCTGAATCTAATTATGATTTAGAAAGTGCTGCTAGACTTCGTCATGGAACAATACCAAAATTAGAACAAGAATTAAAACAATTACAACAAAACAATAAATCAGATATATTAAGTGATACAGTAGATGAAGATAACATAGCACAAATTATATCAAAATGGACTAATATTCCAATAAATAAATTAGTCGGGGGTGAAAAAGAAAAATTGCTACATTTAAAAGAAAACATGAAAAAAAGAGTAAAAGGACAAGACCAAGCAATAGAATTAGTAGCAGAAGCAATAATAAGAGCACGAGCAGGCATAAAAGACCCAAATAGACCAATAGGATCATTCATATTTCTAGGACCAACTGGAGTTGGAAAAACAGAAATAGCTAAAACATTAGCATATGAATTATTTGATGATGAGAAACACATGATAAGAATTGATATGAGTGAATATATGGAAGCACATTCAGTAGCGAGATTAATTGGATCGCCTCCAGGATATGTAGGATATGATGATGGAGGACAATTAACTGAAGCAGTAAGAAGAAACCCATATTCAATAGTATTATTCGATGAAATAGAAAAAGCCCACAAAGATGTATTTAATATATTATTACAAATATTAGATGATGGTAGAATAACAGATTCTCAAGGAAGAACAGTAGATTTTAAAAACACAATCATAATAATGACTTCTAATCTAGGAAGTGAACACATATTAGATAAAAATATAAATGCAAAAGAATTAATAATGAATGAATTACAACATACATTCAAACCAGAATTTATAAACAGAATAGATGAAATAATAATATTTAATTCATTATCAAAAGATACAATCTATACTATATTAGATAAAATAATAAAAGATATAGAAAACAGACTAAAAGATAAACACATAACAATAACACTAACAGAAGAAGCAAAAAAATATATAGTAGAAAACTCATATAACGAAGAATATGGAGCTAGACCAATAAAAAGATATGTAGCAAGAAATATAGAAAGCTTAATAGCAAATAATATAATTAATGATACTATAAAATATCAAGATAATATAGTTATAGATATAAAAAACAAAGAGTTTATTATAAAATAAGCTCTTTTTCATATTTTCCTCCTACGAAAAAATACAAGAAAATTATTCTATTTTACATAGAACTTATTTCTTGTATTTTTTCTTAATATTCTACTACATTTATTAATATATGTTTTTAGTAATAAATTTGACCCCCACATTTACTTCTAGTTAACATATTTATTCCCTCTTTCTTTTTTATATTGTATAGAAGAACGCTAAATAAATACAAAATGCAACATAAATAGTAAATAGTACTATTCCATTAATTTTTTCTGTATTATTCTTCTTATTTGGAACTCCAATTGCCATAGTAGCTAGTATTCCTCCTACTAAGCCCCCTATATGGGCAAAATTATCAATTCCTGTTAGCATAAATCCTAAAATTAAATTAAGAACTATTATTGGTAATATTTGACTTTTAATTACATTACCTAAATAAATACGATAATGATAACCAAAATATAACAAACAACCAAGTAATCCAAATATTGCACCACTTGCACCAGCGGATATTACATTATGATTAAAGGCAATAGATAACATACTACCTGTAATTGCACTAACTAAATATATAAATATATATCTAGCTTTACCAAAAAAACTCTCTACTTGTGGTCCTATTATATATAATGCATACATATTAAATAATAAATGAAATATACCAATATGTATAAAAGCACAAGTTACTAATCGATAAAATTCTCCACTTTTAGTTAAAGTATCTAAATTAGCACCAAAATTAAGAAGTGTTAAATTATCATAACTACCATTTCCAAATATATACATACTAATAAATACAATTACACATATAGCCATAATTAAGTATGTAATAATTGGTTTTTTTCTTTCAAATGTTCTTATATGTTCTACATTACTTTTAGCATTTTTCTTATTAATATCATCTGTTATTTTTAACATTAAATTAATTCCTCTTTCTTTGAATTTTGTTTTTTCTACAATATCAGGAAATACTTCAATTAAATGATTAGTCTTTAAATCAGATATTTTTTCAACAAATACATCTAAAGAATTATCATCATAATCATTTAAAACAACACTATCTCCTATATCTGTATAAATATTTAAAACATCCATCTTTAATGATAAAGTTTTTCTTTTAATACTCTTAATTATCTTATTTACTTTAAATTTATCAAATCTCATTTGTTCATTATTATGAATATAATGAGAAACTAATCTTACGACCCGATATTCTTCATCTAAATTCTCAAGCCAAATTTCATCATTAACACCATGTAATATAATAGGATTATAGTTTTTTTCAGTAATAAAATAATGTGCTAATTTGAATATAATTATATCTTTAGAACTAAATTTAGTCAAAGGTACATTCATACTATCACTTCCCCTATTTTTTATAAACTTCTAATATCTCATAAAACCTCTTCGGAGGTTTAGAATAAAATTTCATATACTCATTAGTAATGGGATGAATAAAACCAATACTACAAGCATGTAACATTTGTCCAAATTCTAAATCATAACACTTTTTATAACCATATACATAATCATTTACAATAGGATGATTAATATAAGCTAGATGCACTCTTATTTGATGTGTTCTACCAGTTTCTAAACTACATTCAATTAAAGTACTATCTTTATATCGCTCTAATACTGTTAAATGTGTAATAGCATCTTTAGAATTAACATCAGTTACACACATTTTTTTTCTATTATTTTTATCTCTTCCAACTGGTGCATCAATAGTAGCGCTCTCTTCTTTAATAACACCATGTACTAAAGCTAAATATTTTCTATCTACTTTATGTTCTTTTAATTCACTAGCTAATTTTAGATGAATATCATCATTTTTAGCAACAAGTAATAAACCAGAAGTATCTCTATCAATTCTATGTACAATACCAGGTCTAATAACTCCATTTATAGAGCTTAACTTATTACAATGATACATCAAAGCATTAACTAATGTATCAGTATAATGACCAAATGCAGGATGAACTACCATACCACTAGGTTTATTAACTACTAGTAAGTAATCATCTTCATATACTATATCTAGTTTAATATTTTGAGCTTTAATATCTATTTTTTCATTCAAATCAAGATCAACACTAATTACATCATCTACTTTTAGATTATAACTATTTTTAACCTTTCTTTGATTAACTAATATTTTACCACTTTCTATTAATTTTTGCAATTTAGATCTACTAATATCTAACTCATTTAACAAAAATTTATCAATTCTATCTTCATTTTCATAAACAGTAATTAATCTCATTTCTTATCACTCCTAAAGCTATCAAATAAAAGTAAAATAATAGATATAACTATAAAACTATCTGCTAAATTAAAAATTGCAAAATTATAACCAAAAAAAGTAAAATCAAAAAAATCTATTACATAACCATATACTACTCTATCAAATAAATTACCTAAAATACCTCCAAGTAAAAGGGAATAACAAATAAATTCTAATTTAGTTTTTAATTTATTTTTAATTAAAAATATAATAAGTAAAATAATAACAATAATAGATACAATAATTAAAAGCAATCTATAATTAACTAAAATACAAAAAGCTAATCCATAATTTATAATATAAATAAAAATAAAAAAATCATCAATAATAACCAAACTATTATTTAACTCTAAATTAGTACTAATTATAACTTTAGAAACTAAATCAATTAAAAATAAAATAAAACTATAAATAATAACTCTACCCATTTTCTATCCCACTATTTAAGAAAGTAACATTATCATAAACATAACCATTATTCCTATTAGCATCACTAATACAAGCTAAATCATAACGAAAATAATTAACCTTATCTTCATCTTGAAATACTTCAATTTGAGTATTTATATCACAATGTTTACCTGTTTTAGGATTAATAAAATCATTCTCATCAAATAATCCTGCCTCAATTATACTATTAAAAGTTACAATATCACTAACTCTATATGCTTTAACTTCCTGACAATCAGTATCAGTAGATAAATTACATTTTCTAACAATATTAAAACTCATAGTATTAAGATTAAAATCAGTAGCATTAAGTGCAATATAATCATCAATAAGCCTATTAAGTCTTTCTACAAAAACAGCCTCTGTTTTAGTTTTAGAAGACTCATAAGCATTAATACTAACAGGAATAATAATCGCTAGTAAAACTCCAATAATAGAAATAACTGCTAGTAATTCTACTAAAGTAAACCCTTTTTTATTTAACATCACATTCCCTCTTTTCTATTTAATTTTATCATAATATTTTAATTTATAAAATAGTTTTATTAAAAAAATAAAAATGTGTTATAATAAACATGGTGAAACTATGAAATTAATATATAACAATAAACAAATATATATGTATAATGCAACAACTTTTAAATCTAGATTAATAGGATTTATGTTTAAAAAAAACATAGATAAAGCTATTTTATTTAAAAAATGTAGAAGTATTCATACTTTTTTTATGAAAAGTAATATTGATGTAATTATGTGCAATAATAATAATGAAATAATATATTATTATAAAAACTTAACACCAAATAAAGTAATATTACCAAAGAAAAATGTATCTTATGTAATAGAATTACCTATTAATTATTTTGATATAAAATTAAATACTAAAATAATTATTTCTTCTTATGATCCCAAATAATATTAGTCTTAAATATAAATGTAATAACAATAATAAGTAAAACAACATAAATAATTATACCAAAAGTATTATCTTTTAATACGTATATAATTGAAGCAATTGCAAATAATATATCTACAAAGTATATAATTAAAACAGTAGCTCTTTGAGAAAAATGAAGTCTAAGTAATTGATGATGAAGATGATTTTTATCTGGAGCAGATATTGTTTTATGATTAATAAGTCTTCTTAATATAGCTAATAAAGTATCTAATATTGGAATAGCTAATAATAAAAGTGGCACTATAAAGGAAGTTAGAGTAATATTTTTAAATCCTAATAAAGCAATAACTGATATAATATAACCTAAAAACATACTACCAGAATCTCCCATAAAAATCTTCGCAGGATTAAAATTATGCCATAAAAAGCCTAATGTACTACCTAACATAACAAAAGTAAGTATTACATCTAAACCACTTGAATTTTTAAGTAAAATAGCAATAATTCCTACAGTTAAAAAGTATATAGAAGAAAGACCTCCTGCTAAACCATCTAAACCATCTATTAAATTCATACAATTAATAATTGATACAATAAATAAAATAGTAATAGGAATACTAAATATACCAAAATCAATATATAAACCAAAAGCACTAATTTCATTTAATACAATACCACCATAAATAGGTATAATAGAAGCTCCAACAAGTTGTCCAATAAACTTATATTTAGCGGGTATTGGTTTAATATCATCAATTATACCAGTAATTATAATAACAAAACTACCAATTAAAATAGAATTCATCTGAATTGATTCTTTACCAAAAATCATATATCCAAGTAAAAAGCCAAAATATATACCTAAACCACCGAGTCTAGGAATAGCTACTTTATGTACTTTTCTTTCATTTGGAATATCTAGTGCATTAATATGTCTTGCAATTTTTCCAACAGTTGGAATAAATAAAACTGTAAATAAAAATGTAATTGCTACCATTAATATAATATTAGATAACTGCATAAAATCACCTCAAAACGTCTAATTACATTATACAATAGTTTTAAAAAATAAGCAAATTCATTATTATATTTTTCTATTTAATAAAATATATACATGGTATTTTTTTGCTATAATAATTTATCTATATAATAACAAAATAATAATGTAGTCTAAATAAAGGAGATGTTTAAAATGTTTTTTAAAAAAACAGCCCTATTACTTCTTCTAATAACGTTATTTATTCCAATAAAAATATTTGCATATTCAAACTACATAATCGCAGGAGGAGAAAATATTGGTATTGAACTTAATTCTAAAGGCATAATTATAGTAGGAACATATAAAATAGGAAATAAAGAACCCGCTAAAGAGGCTAATTTATATGTTGGTGATAAAATAATAAAAATAAATGATCAAAAAGTAGATAATATAAATCAAATGCTAGATATTATTAATAATAGCAATTTAGAACAAATAAAAATAACTTATACAAGAGAAAATAAAGAATATGATACCAAATTAAATCTAATAAAAGATAGTAATAATATATATAAAACTGGATTATATGTAAAAGATGCAATAACAGGAGTAGGAACCCTTACATTTATTGATCCAAATACTAAATTATATGGAGCATTAGGACACGAAATAATAGAGAAAAATAGTGGTCAAAAACTAGAAATAAAAGACGGTAAAATATATAACTCTACAGTAGTAGGAATAACTAAAAGTAATCGTGGAGACCCAGGAGAGAAAAATGCTAAATATAATAATAATCAAATATATGGAAATGTATTAGAAAATACAAAATCAGGTATTTTTGGTAATTATACATCGACACTTCCTAATAAAAAATTGTATAAAGTAGCCAAAAGTGATGAAATAAAACTAGGTTCTGCTCAAATACTAACTGTATTAGATAACAACGAAGTAAAAGCTTATGATATAAATATAATAAAAAATAATGAAAATGTAGATATTAAAAATATATTATTTGAAATTACTGATACTAACCTACTAAATAAAGCTGGAGGGATTGTTCAAGGAATGAGTGGTAGTCCAATAATACAAGATAATAACATAATTGGAGCAGTAACACATGTAGTAGTAGATGATTGTACAAAAGGATATGGAATATATATAACAAAAATGTTAGAAGAAGCAGAAAACTAGAAGAAATTCTAGTTTTTATACATAAAAAAAGTAAAAAATTACTCTTCTACTTCAAAATCTTCTAATGAACCATTATCTAACATAATTTTATTAACTTTTAAAGTTACATCATTTAACTTATCAGAACACTCTTTAGCTAAAGCCATAGCTTCACTATATTTTTCTATTGCTTTATCTAAACCAACTTCTCCATTTTCTAATTCTGATACTATTTTTTCTAATTTTTTAATTTTATCTTCAAAACTTAATTCTTCCATAATTACCTCTTTTCTATAATTTTAGCATCAACTAAACCATTTTTAATCTCAATATTAATTATATCATCTTTATTAACTAAATTAATATCGGATAATACTTTATCATTAAACTTTACTATAGCATATCCTCTTTTAATAGTATTAAGAGGATTTAACATTTCTAATTTATTAATTAAATTATCTAAATTTTGTACTTTATATTTATATAAAATATCACTATTAGTAAATAAATAACTATTTTTAATATTATCTAATTTAGTATAATAAAAGTTTAATTTATTCTTAATTGCATTATTAATTTTATCAATTAAAGTATCTAGTTTTTGTTCTTTAATCTCATAAATAGCAGTAGGTTTTTTTAATACATAACTATTAATAATTTTATTCAAATTTAATTTATTATTATCAATTAAATTTATAATAGCATTATAACTTCTACTTTTAGCAGTATCTAAATAAGAAATAACTGTATCCATATCAACTACTGCAAGTTCTGCTGCTGCAGTTGGAGTGGGTGCTCGTAAATCTGCAACAAAATCTGCTATTGTAAAATCAACTTCATGTCCTACAGCACTAATTACAGGAACTTTAGAATTATAAATAGCTCTAGCTACTACTTCTTCATTAAAAGGCCATAAATCTTCTAAAGAACCACCACCACGTCCAACAATTAAAGTATCTATATCATAAGTATTTGCAATCTCTATTTTTTTAGCAATATCATAACATGCTTCATTTCCTTGAACTAAAGCAGGAAATAAAATAGTTCTACATATTGGAAATCTTCTTCTAATAGTAGTTAATATATCCCTAATAGCAGCTCCAGTCGGAGCCGTAACTATTCCAATAGTCTTTGGCATTCTAACTATTTTTTTTTTTTGTGTTTTATCAAATAAAGCCTCTTTAGATAATTTTTCTTTTAACTGTTCAAAAGCAACATATAAATTACCTACTCCATCTTCTAACATATCATCAACATAAATCTGATAAGCTCCAGTAGCCTCATAAACACTAACTCTGCCACTTACTAAAACTTTCATTCCATCATTTGGAGTAAATTTTAACCCTTTAGTACTAGTAGCAAACATAATTGCACTAATTCTAGAATTTTCATCTTTTAAAGTAAAATAATAATGTCCCCTACTATGAGCTTTAAAATTAGAAATTTCTCCCTTTAAATAAACATTACGAAGTAATAAATCCTCATCAAATTTACTTTTTAAATATTTAGATAATTCACTAATAGTAATATAATTATTTTCCATCTTTATCCTCTATTTCATTATGATAAAATCTATCTAACATAGCATTTATCATTTTAGTAACTTTAATATCAGAATATTGTTTAGATAAAACAATAGCCTCATTAATAACAATCTTATTAGAAGTATTAGTATAAAGAAGTTCATATAAAGCAATTAAAATAATAGCCTGATCAGCAAAACCTAATCTATCTAAAGTCCAATTATTCAAATACTTATTAGCATAATTAACTAATAAACTATAATTATTTAGCACCCCTTTTATAATATCTTCAATAAACTCATCAGTCATATCTTTATTATTATTAATAATCTCATCTATATTAGTTTCAATATTATTTTTCTTACATAATAAATCTTGATACAAAATAATCATTGCAAGTTTTCTAGCTTTAGTTCTAGATATATCCAAAATAACCACCTCCATTTAATAATAGCACATTTTTTTTAAGAAAAAAAGTTTTTTTAAACATACCATGCCTTATTTATATCACAACTACTACTAGAAGGAGCAGGATCAGGTGGATTAATTGATGCAATTGTTGGAAACTTAAAAGCAGTACCAAACATAACACAAGTACCAGGATGTAATACTTTAACCTTATTCATAACTATCTCATCAGCACTAGATATAATATATCTAACAAATTCTAAATCAGCAGGATGAAACATCTTAAAAACTAAAAAATTACTACACTGCGAAATAGCAGTCTGACTCATCTCTGATGGTCTTTGTGAAATTAAACCAAGTAAAATACCATATTTTCTTCCCTCTTTAGTAATACGTTCAAATATATTATAACCAATTAACTCTACATCAGTATCATTTTGAACATATCTGTGAGCTTCTTCTAAAATAATATGAAAAGGCATTGCATTTGCTCTATCAATATGAGTAATATAATCAAATAATAATTTAGAATAAATCTTAACTAAAGTTTTAGCAAATCTATCATCTACATAATTAATATTAAAATTAATTATTTGAGCCTTATTTCCATTACTAGAAGTAAGTAACCATCTAATATATTCTTCATATGTAATATACTCATCAAAATCAAAATAACGAGCATAATCACTAGTAATTAATGCATTCAATCTAACTTTTAAGACATTATAATAACTATATGCATTATCATCACTCATAGTATTTTCTGAAATCAAAGCAAAATCTAGAGCCATAGCAAAATCTTGCATAGTATATCTACAACTTCCATTTGGAAGAGATAATTCTAAATCATTTGTAGTTAAAGTCTCCAAATAACTAATAACTAACTCAATATCTGCAAATTTAGATTCACTATCTACATAAACACATTGTCTAATAGTTCTATTCCAACCACCTTTAGCAAGAACAATATCTAAATTCAAATTAGAAGTATAATATTTAGTTAAAATAGAAATAATCTTATTTCTAACCTCACTAGGAGACTTACCACTAAAGATTACTTCAAGTAATGCTCTAGCAATAATATCATTTTTACCCTTTAAAACCTCTTTTTCATCATTTGCAAAAAAGCTAACTAATTTCAATGCTTTTTCAATAATAGGAATTTGTATTTGACTAGTAATATTTAAAAGAAGACAAATATCATCTACTCCAAGTAACCAAAAAGGAATTTTAATAACTTCAAATTCATTACTCTTTAAATCAGTAGTTAAAACTTTATAATTAATATTCTCATTATTAGAACCTATATTATTAAAAGCTCTTTGATATTCTCCATAAGCATCAAATAAGAAAATATTAGTCTTAAAAGGAAGAGATTTACTATCATAAAAAATAGATTGCAATATTTTAGCAACAGCATAACTCTTACCAGAACCACTGTTACCTAAAATAGCAAAATGACTAGAAAAAAACTTATTAACATCAATCTTAATAGGATAATTAGTATAAATATGAGAATGACCTACTTCTAAATTATTCTCATTATTATAATTAAACATAACTTTTAACTCATCATTAGTAATAAAACAACATTTAGCACTAAAACTAGGTTTCCCAATATCTCCATAAATAAAATCATTATCTCTTATTTCTCCAACTAAACTAATAGTACAAATATTCTTATCAATAGATAAAACTTCTCCTACCATTTTAGTATTTTGATCATAAAAAACAACATTTTTACCAATAATATTAGTATATTCATAAATATTAATATCTAACTCTACCATTACCTTATCAGAAGTAATAGCAACAATTTTTCCAATCACTAGACCACCACCTATATTAATTATACAATAAAAAAAATAAAATTACTATACAATAATACTATTTAAAATCAAAGCCAAAACAATACCCGTAATAATACCTCCTAAAACTTCTATTGGTTTATGACCAATTTTCTCTTTTAAAAACTTAATACTACCTAAATTAATCTTTTTAGTAATTTCATTTAATACTTCTGCTTGCTTTCCTGTCTCATATCGAATACCCATTGCATCATATAATACAATTAAACCAAAAATAAGACAAATAGCAAAATAAATACTATCAATACCAAAATCAATAAAAATTAAAGTAAGTAAACTAATAACTAAAGAACTATGAGAAGAAGGCATACCACCACTTCCATTAAATAAACGTTCTAAACTAAATTTACCACTACGAATAGTCTCAATAATAGCTTTAATAACCTGTGAAATAATAACTGTTAAAATTGGTATAATAATATACTTATAATCACTCATAACATCACTTCCTATAATAATTTTTTTAAAAAATCTTTTGATTTCAAATATAAACCAGAATATCTATCATAATATAAATCTAAAAATCTATTAATTTCTAATTTTATATTATTACTAATATCTAATTTAGATATTTTAGCAATATCTAAATAATAAAACATCCTAATTAACTTAATAGTCTTAATATTAACAATAACATCATTATCTAGACAATTTTTACATAAATAACCACCTTTATAACTAGAAATAGTAACAATATCATTAATATTACCACATATACAACATCTATCAATAATAGGTTTAATACCTAAATAATCAAGTAATTTAAGCTCTAAAATATTACTAATAACCATTGGATCAAAACCCTCATTAATCTTAAGTAAACTAGCAATATATAAATCATAAATATTACTATCATTATCATGATTATAAACTTGAACAGATAAATCAGTAATAAAATAAGCATAACTAGTCTTATATAAATCTTTCTTTAAACACTTCAAACTATCTACTACATCAACCTCAATTAAACTAGATAAACCAACTCTTTTATTAATATGAAAAATACCATAAGTAAGTTTCGTAGTCAAATTAACATATCCACTTTTAGGACGATAAGCTCCTTTTGCAACAATTCCTAAAATTCCATCTTTAGTAAATACATTAATTATCTTACTACTTTCTTTATATGGTATCTCACTAACAACAACTCCTTTAACTTTGGCTAACATAATATCACTTACTTTCTTTTATATTCTAAGTAATATTCTATTTTACCTGTTTTTTTAAATAGTTCCCATAATTTATCCTTATTCATATTTCACCTCTCATTATAATAATGAGTAAAATAATAAAATTTTATTCATAAAAACCATTTTCTTTTAAAAAACTACTCTTATCTTTCCATTTGGAAACTACTTTAACAAATAAATCTAAATATACTTTCTTACCTAATAAAGCCTCAATATCACGCCTTGCCATAATCCCTATTTTCTTTATCATTTCTCCATTTTTACCAATAATAATTTTCTTTAAATTATCTCTATCTACAACAATAGTAGCACTAATACTAATATTATTATTATTAGACTCAATACTATCAGTAATACAAGTTACAGAATGTGGAACTTCTTCATAAGTTAACATTAAAACTTTTTCTCTAATATATTCACTAATTAAAAACTTTAAACTAACATTAGTATAAGTATCATCTTCAAAAAGTTTAAAATCTGAAGTTAAATACTTTTTAATAACATTAAGTAAATAATTAACAGATTTATCCTTTAAAGCACAAACAGGAACAATTTCACTAAAATTATATAATTTACTATAAATAGAAATTTTATCTAAAATAACTTTATTATCTAATTTATCAATCTTATTCAAAACCAAAATAACAGGTTTTTTTATATCTTTTAAATAATCAATAATAAATTTATCTCCACCACCTATTTCACTACTAGCATCAACAATATATAAAATAACATCAACTTCATTAGTAGTATTATAAGCCTCTTTATTTAAAATCTTACCAAGCTTATGTTTAGGCTTATGAATACCAGGAGTATCCATAAAAACAATTTGACAATCTTCATCAGTATAAAAACCCATAATTATATTGCGAGTAGTTTGTGCCTTATTAGATACAATAGCTATCTTTCTTTGCATAATAGTATTAAGTAAAGTACTCTTACCAGCATTTGGTCTTCCTATTAAACCAATAACACCACTTCTCATTTTAAATCACCACTAGAAAAAGGATAAGGACAAAGATCACTAACTTTTAATACTTTTTCTTCCCCAAACTTATTATATAAAGTAACACTACAATCTAAACCAAAAAACTCAACAATAACTTGACGACATAAAAAACAACAACTACTAATCTTATCACTATCTACCATAACATATAAAGCCTTAAAATCTCCTTTACGATAACCATTACTAACAGCCTTAAAAATAGCAACCCGCTCAGCACACACAGTAGCGCCATAAGAAGCATTTTCAATATTAACACCACTATAACACTTATCATCACGAGTAACAACCACACAACTTACTCTAAATTTAGAATAAGGAGCATAAGCATTATTTAAAAGTTCTAACAATTTTGATTTCATCTAACCCATCCTCTCCATAATCTTTGGAACAAATATCAAAAAAGCAATAACCAAAGAAAATAAACAAGTAACTAAAACAGCTCCTGCTATTACATCTTTAGTAGCTTTAGCAATCTTATTATATTCTTGAGTATATAAATCAACCATACTCTCAAAAGCAGTATTAACAAGCTCTAATACCAAAACCAAAGTAATCATAAAAACAATAATTACCCACTCTAAAATAGAAATCTTTAACAAAAAAGACAAAATAACAGCCAAAATACCTAAAAGAATCTCAATTCTAAAATTTCTCTCATTCTTAAAAGTATGACTAATACCCTCTAAACAATAACCAACACCTTGTAAAAAAGTCTTATCTTTGTATTTTGTACGCATCTAACAATTCCTCCTGCTTCTTAAACATAACAATCTCATCAGCCTCATCAATATGATCATAACCTAATAAATGTAAAATACCATGAGTAGCCAAAAAACATAACTCGCGAATATTAGAATGATTATATAAATTAGCCTGATAATAAGCCATATCTACTGAAATATAAATATCTCCCAAAACCCTAATAACACTATCATAATCATTATCACTATCCTCTAAAGCAAAACTAATAACATCAGTAACCTTATCAATATTACGATAATCCCTATTAAGCCTCTTAATATAATCATTATCCACTAAAACAATATTAAAAATACAATCATTTAACCCTTCTTTATCACAAACAAATTTAACATAATTATATAAAATATCATACTCCAAAATATCTTTATTATAATTATTAATTATCTCAAACATAAAACCTCCAATTTACTGCGACATTACTGCGACATTACTGCGACATTACTGCGACATT
>CALVVX010000003.1 GCA_944364015.1 uncultured Bacilli bacterium
TTTCTATTAACATTTATAGTAATTTATATAGTAATTTATAATCATTAATTTTATAGTAATTTATATAGTAATTTATATAGTAATTTATAATTATTAATATTGTAAATAATATTGTAGATTAATCATAAATTTAAAAAAAGGAATAAATTTTACAAAAAACGTGTCAATAGTTTTTGAAAATGTCTTAAAAAAATATAAACATTAACGGGAAAATATTCTCGTTTTTGTTTGTAATTTTATACCTTCTCTCATCGAAGTCAATAACAAGCTCATTTCATTCGTGCTTCGCATTATTGACTTCAATTTCGTTAAGGTATGTTTAAACACTAACAAACAAGAATATCTAACTCAAGCATATTGATGTTGATAATGACTTTTTTGAAGTTGTTTTTTAAAGGAAGCAAGTTTCCAAGGATGAGACATTGGTGGAATATATTTTTTCTTTTCTTTAACTTCTACAACTTCATTAAATTCTTTAGAAAAGCATTCGTTTCTAGATAATTCTTTTAACTCTAACACCTGCTCATCAATTGTAACTAATAAATTGCCATTAAAAGCTTTAATAACTAAACATTCTGTTTTAGGCATAAAACATTTTAATTCACCATTTAAATATGGTTGATAGTATTTGCCATAATATTTAATAGAGTTACCATTATCAATTTTTCTAGGTGTTAAAACAGCAAGGGTATAATTTATTTTTTCTAAAGAAGGAGACAATTCAAACACCGATTTAAACTTTTTGTAGTCCATAGCAAATCTTCTGTTAAAATCTGGAACAAATACTTCTAGTAAATATTTGTTAGCTTCTTCAATCGTTGTAATTCCATGTAGCTTTAATTCATTTGCTAATCTACCTTGGAAAGTACCATTTGTTCTTTCAATTAAGCCTTTAGCTTGTGATACAGAAGATGTCTCAAGCTCTACTCCAAGTTGTTTGCATGCATAACCATATTGAGTTAATACATCTTTATCAGAAGTTCGTTTATCAGGATTTAAAGACATATAGTTAAATACAGTTCTATTATCAGTAAAGAATTTATATGGGATTCCATAATTGATTAATATTTGATAAAAAACATGATAATAGCCATTTAATGTTTCTTGCTTATCAAAGTAAGCACCAACAATAGTGGAAGTAGCTTTATCAATAGCTAAATGTAAACAAGTTTTAATTTCTCCAAACCAATTATGAATAGAACCGTCTTGTTCAATAATCTCACCAAAATATTTAGGCTTTTCTAATCTTGGGTGAGAGTCTTCTAAAGCAATTTCATGACTTACAATTGTTTCTATTTGTTCTTCTGACATAGCTTCATTTATTCTCTTTTCTTGTAATAATTTTTTCTTTGTATAATCTCGCTTTGTTTTTCTTCTAGCTTTAGGAGATAAGATACCTTCCTTTGTTAAAATATTATAAACAAATTTATAAGATACCTTGAAATTTTCTTTTTCTATTAACCATTCATAAAAATGTTTAAAATTCCAATCTTGATATTTGCTCTTATAAAGTAGTATAATATCTTCGGAGATTGACTTATCTAATGTACTAACTGGTTTTTTTGAACGATTCCCATGTACAAAAGCAGATTTGCCTTTCTCCTTATATTTAATAATAAGACGATCAATTTGTCTTCTTGATAAACCGAGCTTTTCACTAGCTCTGTTTTTATTTCCATTATGATCTACTAATTCTTTAATTATTTCATATTTTAATTGTTCATTCATTCTTAATTCAACCTTTCTCATATACATCACCAAGTGATGTATTCTACATTAATTTTGAGACATAATCAAATACTAACACTTAAGACATTATCACATACTAATCATAAAAAAGGAATAAATTTTACAAAAAACGTTGTATAATTATCTACAATATGTTATACTCTTAATGTAAAATAAACAGAATGTAAAGGGAGATGGAACAATGAGTGATTTTATGATAAAAGATGAAAACAATATAGAAAGACCAGCAACGCTAATAACAGTAGTAGAAAACGAGGGAAATGATTATGTTATATATTCAATCGACCGTGATGAAAACACTGTAAATATCTTTGTATCGAAATTAGTAAAAGACAGTGCTGGTAATGACGTAATTATTGATATAGCTGATCCAAGTGAAAAAGCTAAATTAAATGAAATAGTTAGACAAATAATAAAACTACCATTAGTGGACGGTGAATAAAATGAATAATAAATACATGTTATACAATACTGTTGAAAAAAGGCAACAAATTGAACCTTTGCTTACTACTACACAACAAACAATTCCACTTATTTCAGAGAAAAAGCAAGTAGTAGCAAATGTTTCATCATTTTTAATGGGCATAAAAATAACAGCAACATTAGAAGATAAACTAGTAATAAACGGCATAGATACATTAACAGCTAAAATAAAACCAATACAGAATACAATTACCAAATCAATACCTCAAAAGTTTAACATAAAGTTATCATATGTTGCTAGCGTTGACAAAAAAATAATACAAAAAATATCAGAATTTTATCATAAATTAGCACCAATACGAGAAATTAATATACCTAAAGTATTTTTTGACGCATCACAGGAAAACAACTTACAGAAGGCACTTCATATGAGCTTATCAACACCGCTTCCAACTTCAACAGAAGTACCTAAAACAAGCGAAAATGAAAATACAGAAATTAAAGTCAAATCAAAAACTTTAGTTAAAGAAAGCAAAGCAAAAAAAATAACAGGATATGCAACTGTCTTTATGTTAGGAATAATAGCTGCAGCACTGTTAACACTAGCTTCAATTTTAATAGGAATAAAGATTTTAAATCCATAAGCAAATACAATTGCTTTTTTTAATTATCTCTTTTAGAATAAATACAACCACAATAATCTTGACGATATAAATTGTATTTTTTAGACAATTCAACAGACTTCTTATATCCGTCATTTTTCTTAAAATCAGAGTATAACCATTTAATATTATATTTAACAGCCAAACTCTCACCAATTTCATTCAAAATTTTTGAATTTTTATAAGGACTAACAGTCAGAGTAGTAGAAAAATAATCATAATTACCATCAGAGGCCATCATAGCGGTCTTTTCTAAACGCAACTTATAACAAATATGACATCTACTACCGCCTTCTTTTTCGTTTTCTAGCCCCTTAATTAATCTTTCATATTTATCGTTGTCATAATCACAATCAATAATAGATAAATTATTTACATGCTCCATTTCATTAATTAGTCTAATTTGCTCATTTTTTCTTTTTAAATACTCCTCGTAAGGATATATATTAGGATTATAGTATAAAACGGTAATATCAAAATATTTGTTTAAATAAGATATAACATAACTACTACAAGGAGCACAACAACTGTGTAAAAGTAAAGAAACTTTTTTGTGGTTTTCATTAATTAATTCAAGTTCCTTATCCAGCATTTTACTAAAATTCATATATATCACCCTTTTAAAAATATTATATTTTAAATAGATAAAGATTATTTTAATTTCTAAACACAAAAAAATAATTTTTAATTAGTAATAATACTAAAATTAAAAAAAGAAAAATGGTATCTGAGATACCAAAATCTATAAATATGCATCAAAGGAATGGTTTAGACATATAAATAATATAATAAAATGAGAAAAAAGTCAATAGCTTTTTTAAAAAAAATTCAATTTTTTTCATATTATGTTATTAAAATCATAAAAATGCTACTTTATACAGTCAAATTTTATGTAGTTACCTCCCAGTTTATAGTAAATTTTTTTTTAATTATTATTATTTAATTGAGATATTACTAACATTATTATATATATTTATTAAAAAATTAAAAATCGAAAAAAAAACACAATAACAGTATTTAAAAAATAAAAATCTTAATAAAAATTAATACATAATTTTGAAAGAAAGAGAAAATACTTACTTTTTTATTTTTAATATGATAAAATAAAAATAGGAGATGGTTAATTTGGTCAATAATTATAGAAAAATACCCTTGAAAAATTATATATATTTAGCACTTATAATTTTGTTTTCAATAGCAATATTGTATTATTTATATCTTTGGTTTGTGGAATATAATAAAGAACAACAGAAAAATCCTATTATGAATGATGTTATGCTGATAATAAACGATAATGAACTTAATACCTATTTAATAGAAAATAAGGACGCAATAATTTTTGTTTCAACACTTAATGATGCAGAAATAAGAAAATACGAAAGAAAATTGGAAAATTTAATAAAAAATGAAAATATTAATAACGAAATTCTTTATATGGATTTAACAAATAAAAAAACAAATCAGAAACAAATATTTAATACTGAATTTAGCTTACCAGCATTTCTTGTATATTCAAATTCACAATTAGCAGAAGTGTATGAAATATCAAAAGATAATTACAATATTAAAAAAACAAAAGAATTTCTAGAGAAGTATGAAGTGATAAGACATGATTAATATAGTTTTATATGAACCAGAAATTCCTGCAAATACAGGTAATATAATGCGAACATGTGCGGCCACAAATGCTAAATTGCATTTAATAAAGCCATTAGGCTTTAAATTAGACTCTGCTAGTGTAAAAAGAAGTGGTGTTAATTATATAGATAAAGTAAACTATCAAGTATATGAGAATATTGATGAGTTTTTTTCTAAAAACAAAGGTGAATATTATTTCATAACTAGATATGGGAAAAATACTTATAGTGATTATGACTTTTCAGATCAAAATACTAATATATATTTGTTTTTTGGCAAAGAAAGTACAGGAATACCTAAAGAAATATTAAAAAAACATATAGATAGATGTTTTAGAATACCTGCAAGCGATAATGTTAGAAGTCTTAATCTTTCAAATTGCGTTGCTATAACTTTATATGAAGTATTAAGACAACAAGACTTTCCAAATTTGTATAAGACGGAACCACATAAAGGAGAAGATTGGCTTGAAAGATAAAAGTATAAATGAGTTTTATTATAAGATTTTAAATATAAGAAGTAATATCATTGACATTGAAGAAAAAATACAAAAATGCATACATGAAGTGGTTCCTATAATAAAAAAAAGTAATGAAAATTTAGATAGAGTATGTAAAGTGATAGCAAACAATATTTCTATCTCGTTAAAAGAAAATAAGATTGATAATATAATAATAAATCTAAAACATTATGGTCTATATGAACATGAATTTGTTTTGAGTAGAAATTTAAGTAACAACCAAATTAATTACTTTTTGATAGATCCATCATTTATTCAATTTAAAAATGAATATCCTTATTTGAATTTAAAAAAATTAAATTCAAATTTATTAAATAATGTAATAAATAAAGGATATAGTATAGTAGATGATAAAATGATAAATGATTATTTTAGATCATTCAATTATGAAGAAAGAATAGATTTGAATGAACTATTTATGGATATTAAAACAAAAAAAATAAAATAGCAAAAAAACTATTTTATAAAGCCATTGATTCTAAATTTTTCTGTAATTCTGCTTTCACTTACATTTCCACTTATCCTATTAGCGGTAGTTTCTTCACTACCGTTTTTTATAAAAACAGTAACAGGAGTTTCTCCATTAAAACTAATTAAATCATTGAATTTTTCTTGGTTTTCTTTACTCTCTTTATCAATATCTATATAGTATATATTTAATTTATTATCTTTAGCAAAGGTTTCTAATTTGGGCTTGTAATCATCGCAGTGGGAGCATGTTGTTCTACTTATACAAAGAGCAAATGTTTCTTTATTATCAATCATTTCACTTAATTTATCATAGTTGAGTTTGTGTAAGCCAACATTACTATTATAAAAAAGTAGAAATGAAACGATTCCAATTAATAGTACTGAACATATAATTATCATAATTATATTTTTTTTATTACTCATAAAATCACCTTCATATATATAATAACACTTTTTTTATAAAATTAGTAAAAAAACTTTATTTTTTGCAAAAAAAATGGTATCATGTTAATATAGATAGTAAAGGAGGTATGAGTATTGAAGAAGAAACTGTTATTACTTGTTTTAACTTTTGTATTTGTACCTCAAGTTAAAGCAGATTGTGATAGAGAAGCATTAAATAATTTAAGTAAGATGGCTGAGAATATAGAAATCACTAGTGAGCTAGATATAACATTAGAAGATCAATATACAGGTAATAGAGACTATTCAATAGACGATGAGGGAAAACCCATACCAAGAGGAAATATGAAAATAATCATCTCTGGTATGAGTGAAGAATTTAAAATAGTTGATGAGACTTATAACAGAACATTTATGTATAGTGATTTTACTGATGGAATTTTAATTGTAAAAAGCGAATTAAATGGACAAAGAAGATTTAAGGTATATTCTAGTGAATGTAATGAAGTAGTAAGAACAATTAATATAAAAATACCACGTTATAATATATATTCAACAGATCCACTTTGTGAAGGAATAAGTGAAGATGAATTGGCTATATGTGGTATGTGGTATGAAAAAGAAGTAGATTATGCAACTTTTGAGAAAATGGTTAATAATTATAAAGAGAAAAAAGCTCAAGAAGAAGCAGAAAATAGTCAAGGTATAATTGAAAAAGTAATATCATTTTTTAGCAATTACTATTTATATTTCATAATAGGAGCAGTAGTAATTGCAATAGTTGCTCTAATAATCATAATAAGAAGAAAGAGAAGTGTATTAGAATGAGAAAAGTTTTATTATTTCTAACAGCACTTACTACTTTCTTTATAGTAAATACAGAAGTTAGTGCTGCAGCTCAAAGAGATGAGATAGATTATCAAATAACATCTGTTGAAATAAACAATACATCAGTTACAATTAATGGATGGGCAATAATTGGAGGACATAACAACTATGGTGGCGTACTAACAGATATAGAGCTATCTGCCAAAAGCCCTAATAGAGGAACTACAATAGACGCAACAGTAACTCTAAACGATAGTGGCTCATATGGATCAAACACAAGTTATACAGGTAGTCAATATTGTTATGAGAGAAATTGCTCTTCAGGAACAACAAATTATGGAAGCTTATCTTATAAAGGTCAATGCTTTTATAAAAACATGCATTTTAAAGCAACATTTCATACAACAGAATTACAATATTTAGGATCTAATGTATATTTTGTCTTAAGCGTAAAATATAACACATTACATGATTCAATTGATAAATGTAGCACTAATGCAGCCGATAGAGGATATAATTCTAATATTTTAAATAAAATAAATCAATATAGTCGTGGTTATAGTAATTCAAAACAAAAAGTAGTTGCCCTAAATGGAGGAAGTTGTAGTGTAAATGGTAGTGCATGTTCAAATTCACATAAAATGCATATAGGTGGTAAAGAAGTTGATTTATCAGTAGATAACAGCAGTTCAAAATTTAGATTAAACTTTGATACTGATTTTGGTGAAGTACCACTTGAATTAAGAGATATACACAAAGATTTAGTATGTAGCGAAAACGAAGTGTTTCAAAATGTTATTGAAGATACAATAGAAGTAAAATTAACAGCGGAATATGATGACACAAACAGAGACAAAGAAAGTACATGTACAACAACAACAAAAAATCAATATATAAGTGCAGAAATATATGTAATCCAAAGTGGAAAATTTCAATTTACCTTAGATCAAGGACCAATATATTCTGGAGGAAGCTTTGATTTTGGATTTGATTATACTAACACAGTTAGATGGTATTATGGTAATAACGTAGAAATATGCCCTAAAATTGAAATACCAAACGCAGTAGAAGAAACATATCAAGTTCCAGTAGGAGTTGATGAAGATGGCAATGTAATTTATGAAGAAGAAAAAAGATGTACAGGAACTGTAGAAGTATATGCTGAAAATTGTCAAAATGAAGAAGATGCTAGAAAACTATTTGAAGAAGCTATTGCTTCAAAACTATACAGAGGTGTACAAGCTGATGTAAAAGTAGAACTACCAAAAGATAGTAATTCAGTGAAAAATACTACTCAAACACATGAAGTAGGAAAATGGGAATGTGAACCAATAAAAAATCAATATAATGAAACAGTATCAACTACCAAAAGATGGGAACCAGGAATAGAGTGGACCACTAAATGTCATTATGAGTTGCCAAAAGCAATGCTAAATGTACAATCTGCAGATGTTGAATATGACACTAATTATACATCAGATGTATGGAAAGACGAAGGGAATGTATATTTTATACCATTAAAATGGCCAACTGGAGAATTTCCAGTAAAAGTAACATTAAATGGACTTAGTGCCTCAACCTTATCAGATTGGTCTGCGACTTATACATGCGAAGTAGAAACGAAACAATTATTATATGATTTAGAAAATGGTGGTTACAAATTCTTCTATCGTCCAATAATTTTAAACAATCCATTCCCAGATCGAGACCCAAGCACTAATTGGTTAGAATGGTGGAGCGATGAAGCAAACAGAGAAACATTAGCGGCTTCTTATAGTAATAAAGAATATGAAGTTGGACTAACACCACAAAGTATGCGTGATATAAGAAATTATAACAAAAGTGCATTACAAAGTGGTTCAAGATTAGGATATTTAGATTATAGTATTAACCCAGATGGAACAAGTGAATTTTTCAATCAAGCATATGTTTCAGCTAACTTCCATCGAAATACATCAGATTACTCAAGATTGGGGGAGATGAATGAATGAAATGGTCATTTGCCTCAATGGGACTTTTAGCAGCAGGTTTAGTAGGAGTAGTAATAATCTTATTATTTCAAAACTTAACAATAAACAACGAAGAAGATTATTACTTACTAAAAGAAATACTAGAAGCCTCAATGACAGAATCAGTAGATTTAGCATACTATCGCGACACGGGACATTTAAAAATTGTTCAAGAAAAATTAGTGGAAAACTTTACAAGAAGATTTGCAGAATCTGCCAATATATTAAACACACAAAACTATAGCATAGAATTTTACAACATAATGGAAAAACCACCAAAAGCAAGTGTCAGAATAGTAACGGACATTGGAGAATACACAATATATGGAAATCACCTTGATCCAGAGGAATTTGCAGTAGCTAATACCCTTGATGGTATATTAGAAATAGATGAAATACCAGAAGACATAGAAAAAAAAGATGAATGCTATACAACCATTTATTATACCTCACAACCATATGCAGGACCAGGAAGTGGTGTGTATAGACAAGAAAATGGAAATGGAACAGCAATAAAAAAACCTAACTTACCAGGAGACTGGGAAGCAATAGATATAAGATATCTTGGAGTAATAGCTACCGAAGAAGAGATGAACTATTATAACAGAGATGAATGGTTTGTCTACCAAACAGGAGGCTGGGAAGTAGAAGAAACTGTAGATGGTTCACCACTAGCCAATTATATAATGACAGATATAGTAGTAGATAGATTAGAACTATTTCCAGCAGAAGGCGATGGATTACCAAGATTTTACTGGCAAGCAACATTCAACTGTTCAAATCCAGTTGATGCTTATGCAACAAACGGAACAATCCAAACAGTATGCCCGTTTGGAATCCAATTTGAAGTACAATGGTACAATAAAGAATGTGAACAACAATAAAGGAGGAAGAAAATGAAAAATATACAAGTATCAATAAAAAAGTTTTTAGGAAATAAAAACACCGTAACAATAATAGGGGTAATAATATGTATAATAATATTATACGTTGGTTATAATTATCAAATATCAAGAGTAGCTAATTTAATAGATATGCCAGTAGCTAATGAGGACATTCAACCAAGAACACAAATAACTAGTAATCTAATTAAAACCGTAAAGGTTCCTAGTAGTTTATTAGAAGGAGAATTTTATACAGCACCAAAAGATATTGTTGGAAAATACACAAATTATAATTCAGTAATACCAAAAGGTAGTTTGTTCTATCGTACATTATTAATTGATGCTGAAAATATGCCAAGTGCAGTATATTCAGATGTACCAGAAGGTTATACTGTAATTAACTATCCAGTAGATATGTATACAACTTATGCAAATACAATGGAACCAGAAACTTATATAAATATATACTTTAAAGCAATAAATGATGATAATGAAGTAATTTTTGGTAAATTTATACATAACGTAAAAATACTTGCAGTAAAAGATTCAGTAGGTCAAAACGTATTTGAATCTTCAGAAGAAACAAGAATACCAAACTATATAATTTTCGCAGTTCCAGAAAATATACATGAACTATTTAGAAAAGCCCAATACATAGCGGAAGAATATGGAATACAATTCTTACTTGTACCAAATACAATAACATTAACTGAAGAAGATGCAGTTGAAGTAACAAGTGGAGATATCAGAGATTATATCATGGAAAGAACAGCAATGATTGACATAAATGAAGAAGTAACAGATGAACAACTATGGGATAAAGAAGCAGCAGAACAAAAAAAGGAAGAACAAGCCCAACAAAATGAACAAAATGCAAACAATGAAAATACAGAAAACCAAAACAATGAACAACAAAACAACAATCAAAATAATGAACAACAAAATAATAATCAAAACAACTAGAAAATAGAAAGGAGTTGGCTATATGGATCAGCAATTTACACAAATTGATTTTGGTCCTCTAAAACCATTACTAGATACAGATGATATAACAGATATATCCTATAGTAATGGAGGACAAGTATGGTTAAAAACTTTGTCTAAAGGAGTATATCGAATAGAAAATACTGGTATTGATAATCAATTAATGGAAAAAATTGCCTTTCAGTGTGCAAATGCCATGGGTAAAAGCTTCAATATGGCTAACCCTTTCCTCGATGCTGAAAGTGCTGAATTACGTATGAATTTTGTTCACGATTCAATAGCCAGAAATGGAATAGCAGTATTAATACGTAAAACACCTGCAAAAATAAGATTACAAAAAGAAAAAATAATTCAAGAAGATTACATTAGATTAGATATTCATGATTTTCTATTAAAATGTGTTGAAGGCCACTGTAATATATTAGTAAGTGGTGAAACTGGATCTGGTAAAACAGAATTTGTCAAATATCTAGCGGCACATACAAAAGAAAATGAAAAAATTATAACAATTGAAGATACATTAGAATTGCACTTAGATCGCATTTTTCCACATCGTGATATAGTAGCAATGAAAACAAATAATATTGCCTCATATTCTGATGTATTAGTAACATGTATGCGTCAAAATCCTAGATGGATATTATTATCAGAAGTAAGAAGTGCTGAAGCTGTTATGGCTGTACGTAACTCTATATCATCAGGACACAACATACTATCAACAATACATGCTGATAAAGCAGCATCAATACCAAACCGTCTATATAGCCTACTAGAATCAAATATAGATTTAGAACAATTTTTAAGAAGTATACATAGATACGTACAATTAGGAGTTCATATAAAAGGATATTACAGTACTAAATATCAAAAATTTCATCGTGAAGTATCTGAAGTAACAGAATTTTATGTAACAAATGAAAATGAACCAAAATCAAATACACTTTATAAAAAAACACCAGATGGTAGAGTAACAATACATAATCCTAGTCAATACTTAATTGATTATTTAGAAAGTCAAGGAGTAATAATGCCTAAGAATATATTAGTAAAAGAAGAATTTCATGAACCAGAAAAAGAAGAAAATATGACAAATAATACTCAAAACACAACAAAAACACCAAATGTAACACCAATATTACAACAAAATGCAAATCCTACACCAAGACCAATAAATATAACACCAAATGTAAATTATGCAAATAATCAACAAACGTTTTGGAACAATAATTAACTTAGAAAAGAAGGTGAATTAAATGGAAATAATTATAGTTGGTATAATAATTATATTTATAATATTATACAGATCTAGTAAAGGAGAAGGTGTATATACTTTTGTTCAAAAACAAGTTGGAATAGTATATGACAAATATGCTCCATACTCCTATAAAACTATGCGTACTAAAGTAAAAGAATTAGGATTAGAATATACACCAAGACAATATTTAATTCAAGTAGTAGGTTTTGCAGTAGTAGCGGGTGTATGTAGTTATTTATACTTTTACAACATAATAGTAAGTATTATATACATAATTGCAGCCATTGCGGTTATACCATATCTTACATATTTAAGATGTAAAAGACAATATAGTGAATATATATTTGAACAAGTACAAGTTTATTGTACAAACACAATAATGGAATTTGCTACAACTAATGCTTTCGTAAAATCACTAGAAGGTGTAGTAGAATCAGGTGTATTAGAAGAACCATTATTATCAGATGTTAAAACTATGATAGCATTATCATATGAAAAAGGAGATGTATATGATTCAATTAAATATTTTGATACTAAATATCCCTTTTATATGGTAAAAAATATGCATCAATTATTCTTACAAGTAACTAAAGAAGGTGCTAAAGACACCGCAGAGACATTTGATAATATGCTAAATGATATAGATATGTTAGTTGAAGGTGTTTACAGAGACCGTATGGATCGCCAAATATTTCATAAAAAATTCTTAACATATGGTGTAGCACTATATGGTCTAATTGCTCTAGTACAACTATTAATAAGTGTTGAAACATATATAAGTATGTTAGATCGGTGGTATATGGCACTATTAGTCCATGCAATTGTATTAATAAATAGTTTCTTCCTTTTAAAAGGAGAAAAATATTATAATGAGAATGTGGGGGCTGAATAATGGAAATACTATTAATTGGAGCAATAATATTATTCTTAATGATATATAATAATAAAATATCTAAAAAAGAATTTGTAGATGATAATAAAAAATACTTTGTTTTATTAAAAGAAAAAGATTATGATTTCTTACTTAGAGCAAAGTATGGAGATAACGTCATAGATCCAGATGCTGTATTTATGACAAGAATAAGAAATGCTGCTATTGTAATAGTGCTAGTAGTATTTGTATTTATAACAAATTTAAGCTTTTTAAATATTTTAATTGCTTTTGTATTAGGATTTTTAGTATTTAAAGCACCATATAATGATTTAAAAAGATTTTATAGAAGAAATCTTAATACAATAGATTCATTATTACCATATTATTTAAAGAGCCTAGAAGTACTAGTACATCACTATACAGTACCAGTAGCATTAGCAAAATCAATAGATGATGCACCAGAAGTATTTAAACCAGGATTAAAAAGAATGGTAGCTAAAATAGAATCAGGTGATGCAAGTGTACAACCATATATGGATTTTGCTGCAGAATATCCAGTTAGAGATTCAATGCGTATGATGCGTTTACTATATAGATTAGGTTTAGGAGAACAAGAGAAAAAACATGAACAATTAATTGCGTTCTCTAGAACAGTATCTAACTTGCAAAATAAAGCAAGAGAACAAAAATATCAAGCTAGACTTGATACCATGGAAGGACAAACTATGAAAATGTTAGTTTGTACTGGAGGTGGAACTTTAGTATTATTATTGGTTTCTATTGTTATGGTTATGGCAATATAACTAACAATTGAAATATATAAAAGTAAAACGAAAGGAGGAATATATAAATGAAAGAAGCAACAGGAGAAGTTTCAATGACAATGGTTACAATAGTAGCAATTGCAGTTATTGGAGGTATCTTAGCTTTAATGTGGGATCCTATAACAAATTGGATTCAAGATTCATTTGGTGGAGCTGCAGGAGAAACTGCAGGTGATAGTGGTTACCAACCAGAAGATTTTGATATGGGACCATAATTAGAAAGTAGGTGATTAGATGAGAGAAGCATTTGGAGGGGTCTTTCTTTCTAAATTAACAATGGTATTTTTAGTAATATATATAATATTTATTGCCATGGCATTAAATTATGCTAAAGCATTTAAAACTAAAAATGGTATTATTGATTACATTGAAAGATATGAAGGATTTAATTCATATTCTCAAAGTGCAATTAATAGTTATTTAGATGAAATAGGATACAATGTACCAGCACAAGGACCAAACGGTTCCTATGCATCTTCTCATCCAGAAGCCGTATGTTATGATAGAGGTTATTGCATAGAAAAAGTAGAAAAAGATGGTAGAATAGTAGCACAAGTAGTAACATTTATACAGTTTAACTTTTTTCAAATAAACGATAATTATAATTTTACTAGTGTTTTACAATTTCCACCAATAACAGTTACTGGAGATATTCAACAATATAGTCCAGATGAATTTTGGACTAGTTAAAAAGAGGTGATACAATGAAAGATGCATTTGGAGCTGCCTATTATATAAAGGTTGCAATTCTTTTTATAGCTATCTTTGCATCAATGCTAGCAGTAGCATTAAATTATGCTAAAGCGTTTCGTATTAAAAATACGATAGTCAGTTATATTGAAGCAAATAACGGACTAGATGACTCTTTAAGACAAAAAATAGACAACTATGTTGCAGAAATGAAATATTATGTTACAAATGTTAACCCTGGCTCTCAAACATTAGCAACTTATGAATCAGGTTACGTATTTAGAGATGGAGAATGTGAAGATAGAGGATATTGTATATATCATTACTCTACAGATAATTCATATACCAATACTCATGAGTATAGAGGAGATTATTATAAAGTAGTAACTTACATTCAAATTCAGTTTCCATTTTTTGATGTAGATGTAAAAATTCCTGTAACTGGTGAAACAAGACTAGTAACTGAATAATATGCACTAACTAAAAATAGGAAAATACTTATAATTCCTATTTTTATTATTTAATTTAAAAAATGTAAAACTAGTTTAAAAATATTGACATTTATTGATAAATATATTATCATATACTTAAGTAAAAAAGGAGGTAGAACATGTTATTTCTTGATTATTGCGATGATTTAGGTCCAATTATAAAGATAATAAAAAATGGAGTTATTCCTTTGCTTCAAATTGGTATTCCGATTATATTAATTTTACTTGGAATGATTGATCTAGGAAAAGCCGTTATTGCAAGTAAAGAAGATGAAATTAAAAAGGCACAAGGAATGCTTATTAAAAGATTAATATACGCAGTTGCTGTATTCTTTGTAACAACAATTGTTGTTCTAGTATTCGGTATATTTGTAAATTCAGGTGCTAGTGAAGACATTGAAGGTACACAAGACTGGCGAGATTGTTGGAACAACTATTAAAAATAAATAAAAAACATTTTTCAAACGAAAAGTGCTTTTTTTATTACTCATTTTATGATATAATAGTGGCAGATATATCTTTTCAAATTTAATAAATCAATTGAGGTGTAAAATGAAAAATAAATATATATATATATTATTAGCATTTGTATGTTTTTTTGGCTTTAATGCCTCCGTTAATGCTGATTATAAAATTATTTGCCAATATGAGAAAATTGTAAATGATGTAAATCAAAGTAACTGTAGAAACCCACTTGCAGTTGTTACAATAGAATATGATCAGTCAAATAGTGCGTATCCATATAGAGTGCAAGAAGCTAGAGAATGTCCTGATGATGATACAGGATATCATAGCCAAATACTTAGTACTTTTGAATTACCTGAAATACAAGCCCAAAAAAATTATGGTGGATTAGGTAATAGATTTTTATTATTTCATACAGCAATGAGTAATAACAAATGTCCAAGCAATGTAATTTTTAATAAATATAATAGCTCTTTTCTTTGCTTTTATGGAAGCAATAATGGTAAAAACTATTGTGCACAACAAAGTAATATAAGTGTTGATAGGGATGATCGTAACAATAACAATTTAAGAGAAACATTCTCAATTGGAGAAAAAATTGATATAGAAATAGAAACTGGTGATTATCCAAATATAAGTAATGGAGATTCTTGTGAATTAACAGTACCACTAGGAGGAAAAAATACCAATACATGTTATATAAATTTTGAATATAACAATAATGATTTAATAGTAAGATATTCAACTTCAAAAGACGGTTCTAAAAATGTTGCATCAGGAGAAAAATTTGGTTGTGGTGGATACACATCAGGTAGTGGATCAAATGCAGTACAGACAACAAAATATGTAAATTTAACAAATACAGGTGCTTCTTTACATTCAAAAGGTGTTTTAGTAACAACAAGAGCTACATTTAATAAAAAATATCTTGATGAGTGGAATAAAACTGGAGAGTGTCCTAGTTTAACAACAGATAGTAAGATTGCAGCAAACAATACAAATGAACATAATTTTTATTTATTATTTTCAGATGCTGCGCAAGACGTAAGAGAAAACGGCAGTGGGAAAATGGACGCTAATAATTCTATCGATTTAACAGTATTTGAAGGAAAATGGTCAGAGTGTATACAAGATGGAGAACAATATGACAGCTGTGATGGCCTATTAGGAGACGATTTAATAAAAATAATTGACGATATTTTATTTTATGTAAGAGTATTTGTACCAATAATTTTAATTGCATTAGGACTTATGGACTTTGTTAAAGCAGTTATTGCTAGCCAAGATGATGCAATGGCAAAAGCTAGAAATAAATTTATTAAAAGATTAATCATGGCTTTTGTAATATTTTTAGCCCCAACAGTAGTAAACTTCTTATTAAATACATTTGATGGTTTATGGGCTTATTTAGAAAATCCAAGTTGTAGTATATTTGATTAAAAAGTAAAGGAGGTGCATCTATGTTATTTTTAGTAGACGCAGAAGAAAGTAGTCTTTTATTATCATTAATAAGAACACTTTTATTAGATATATGTAACATAATATATAAATTAATAATAACATTCTACGAATTATTTTTAGCCGTAGGAGATGCAACTATCCTAAATAATGAACAATTACAACCAATATTTAGTAGAGTTGGATTAATACTAGGAATAATTATGCTATTTAGACTAATATTTTCTTTTGTACAATATATGATTGATCCAGACAAAATAACAGATAAAGAATCTGGAATGGGTAATCTAATTAAAAAAGTATTAGTAGTAGTAATAGCACTAGGTTTATCTAATTGGGTATTTACTAAAGCATTCGAAATACAACATATTATTTTAGAAGAAAATACAATTGGAAAAGTAGTACTTGGAATGCCTAGTAATGATAAATTAGAAATGACTGATTATGGAATCTTATTTAGTTATCAAGTATTTAGTATATTTTATCATCAAAGTGAAGGACTTACTGCAGAAGGATTAGCGGACGCAGAAGAAATAAACTGTGGACCTAGTTTTTATGATATAAACGGAGGTACATTAATTAACTTTATTGCCACATACAAAGATTTTGATGCTGCCCATATGTGTGTAAATGAAGCCGGTAGTGCTGATGGTGGCAACTTTAGTTGGGGAAATAAAGTATATTATACACAATTTGATGGATTAACTGCCATAGTAGTAGGAATCTTTATATTATGGATGTTAATTATGTATACAATAACTTTAGGAGTAAGGGTTGTAAAATTAGCCTTTTTAAGGATAATTGCACCAGTTCCAATATTATCTTATTTATCTCCAAAAAAAGACACAGCATTCCAAAGATGGATTAAGCAATGTGTAACAACCTATTTAGATTTATTTATTAGACTTGCAATAATTTTCTTTGCTCTATATTTGATATCAATAATATTTAACTCTACTTCAGGAGGATTAAACGCTGCAACATGGTTACCAGCATACAGTGATTTATGGAAGTGGTTCCAATTAATATTAGTCCTTGGAATTTTACTATTTGCAAAGAAAGTACCAGATTTAATTTCTGAATTATTCCCAGGAATGGGAGGTAAAAGTGGCCTTGACTTTGGTTTAGGACTAAAAAGTAGAACAGACTTTTTAGGTAGTGGACTAGTAAAAAGAGCAGTAGGAGCCGCTGTAGGAGGTGCAGCAATTGGACTATTAGGAGCATCTCAAGGCGCATTTAGAACAATTAATAAACAAAGATGGGGAAAAGTAAAGAATGCAAATGGAGAATATGAAGATGGATGGGTAAACAAAAGTGCTAAAGAAATGCGTAAAGAACGTGCTAGAAATATATTTGGAGGATTAGGTATGGGAGCTGCTAGAGGTATGTTTCAAGGTGCTCATGGAGGTAAAATAGGAGCAAACCTTGATAAAGCATTCCATAACCAAGTAACATCTAGTAACAATGATGAAGCATTTGTAGTAGCAGGTGGAGAAAGATTTGGAAGTGTTTGGAGTAACAGAATAGCACGTCATTTTGGTTTCCCAACAGCATTTGAAAAAATGTCTCAAGAATTAAATAATGATAGAAATACTCAAAAGAATGTAGAAGCAAGTCGTGATAGTGCATCAAAAACAGCGGATAGCTTTGAAACAACAACTAATCGCTTTAAACAAAAAGTACAAGATAACGATTCAGCAAAAACTACAATTGACGTAGGCACAATGGAAGATGGAGCAGTTGCTCATCTAATATCCAAAGGAAAAGTGGCCAACGTCAATGGAGAATATAGAATTGTTAAAGGATTAAGACATGATGAAAATGGTAACGTAGTACCAGTATATGGAAGTGCAATTCAAGGCATGCAATTCCATGCAGTAGATGATGAAATTACTAGATATGCTGCAGATACAGATACAGAAATAACTCGTCTAAATAATGAAAGAGGAATGTTGGAAGATAAACATCAAAAATATATTGCTTTAACTCAAAGAATAGCAAGTGCAGATAGTGTTATAAATCCTATTTTATCAAAACCTGGAATGACAAGTGAAGAAAGAGTAATTTTAGATACACAACAAGCAATAAAAGAAAAAGCAGTTGCTGAATTAGAAAAATTAGATTTTGACCCAGGAACATATGAAACTTATATGCAAACATTAGATGCAAGATTAGAAGAACAGTCATTTATACGTGGTAGTGTAAACTTACCTAACATCCATAAAACAATTGCAGAATCAATGGATATTGAGTTAATGCGTGGACAATATGACGATGCAACTGCAGTACATGATTTTGAAACTGCAAAAGAAGCATTAAAAACAACAATTCAAGGAATGACTACTACATCTACTAGTTTATCAGGATCAACTGAACAAGTTTACAAAAATGCTGGAGTAGAAATTGGTAAAGCTGCAAGAATATTTGGTAATATGTTAGACAAAATAAGTCAAATAGGTCAAGACACAACATTAGATACATTATTTAGCGAAAGTGAATTTCAAGGTTTAGCAGAAGATAGTCCTAATAGATGGTATAAACGAGATGGTGATACAGTTAAAATCGAAATACCAGATTTTGATGGAGTAGAATCAAATGGTACGCATGTTACAAAAACTATGGAAATACATGATTTATTTGAATTAAAAGATGAACTAACAAATGCAGTTAGAAGCTACTATAGAGGTAATGATGTATTATCACATAGAATAGCTGCAGATATTACGGCTAAAGAAAATGATCCAGCTTATCAACAAGCAAAAATATATAGTGAAAGCTTTAAAGATCGTCATTAATAAGAAAGAGGGTGTAATATGAATAACAATAGTTATCTAGTTCCTGCTAACTCAAAAAAAGGCACACTAATACTTAATGTATTCTTGCCCTTTGACTTAATACTATTTGGAAGTGGAATAGTAACAACATTATTATTAATTGCACTACTACCAAATACTAATGTTTTACTTGTAGTAGGAGCCTGTCTACCTGCAATGATAACAGGTTTGTTAGTACTTCCAATACCTAATTATCATAATGTTAGAACAGCACTAACTAGCATAATTAAATTTTATACAGAAAGAAGAATGTATATATGGAAAGGATGGTGTTTTTATGAAAGATTCGTCAATGAAGCAAAGAAGCAATCAAAGTAGTTCTCGCTATACAGAAAACTGGATACCAGTTAAAGATATAAATAATGGAGTAATATTGTTAGATAATAAATATAAAGTAACAGGAGTTAAAATAAGACCTAGAAATATATTTATATTAGATCAAGCTTCACAAGATGCAGTAATAATATCACTTAAGAACTTTTATAACACCATTGACTTTGAATTTTGGTTAATATCTGCAGATAGACCAGTAGATATATCTGGATATTTAGCACAACTACAACTATTATATAATCAAGCACCTAGTCCAGTTATTAGAAAAATGATAACAGAAGATATGAATAAAGCTAATGATTTTATTAATGATAATATTACTGATACAGAATACTATATATTATTTAAAGAAAAAGATGATAATATGATTCAAAAAAGATTAAGAACATTAATTACAGGTTTGTCCAACTGTGGACTTGAATCTGCTCAAACTTCTAATCAAGATTTAAGAATAATACTAGATAATTTTCTAAATGGAGGATCAACTACAGAATTTGGGACGGTGATTGCACAATGAATTTTAAATCTCAAATAGCCCCAAAGGGATTACATTTTAATCCTGCTGATTTTGTAATAAGTGATAAATATGCAACTATATTAACAGTAGTTTCATATCCTAGATTTATTGGACCAGGATATTTAGCAAATCTAACAAACATGTCAGGAATAAAAATGGTAATTAAACATATTCCATTACCTTTTTCAGTGTTAGCTAAAATGTTAAATAAGGAAATATCAGACTTAAAAACTAGATATCAAAATGAAAAAGATAAAACAATACAAGAAAGAATAAGACAAGATATAGATTCATTAGAATATTTTATTCAACAATTTACTGCATCACAATCAAAAACATTTGATTTTCAAATGCATATAATGATAACTGCAGATACAAGAGAAGAATTAGAAAATAAAAAATTAAACTTAAAAAACTATTTAGATGCCATGGAAATGACTGCATATCCACTTCGTTTTGAACAAGAAAACGTTTTGAAGTCAATATTACCAATATTTGATAAACAACCAATTGAGATGCGAATAGGAACCCCAATGCCATCTCCTACAATGGCTGCGATGTATCCATTTATCTTTGATAGTATAAAAGATGAAGGATTATCAACATTACTTGGAGTAGATTTCTCTGGTGGTGTAGTATTATTCAATCAATTTTTATATCAAAAAAGAAAAGAAAATAACAGAAATAATGCCAATATGATTATTTTAGGAACATCAGGAAGTGGTAAATCAACTGCTGCAAAACTTATGTTAAGAAGCCACATAAGAAATGGTTATCAAATTGTAGCAGTAGATCCAGAAGGCGAAATAAGTGAAATGACTAAAATGTATGGTGGTGAAGTAATAGATTTAGGAAAAGGTGGTAGCTTTGGACTAATTAATCCATTTGATATAGTAATAGATGCATCAGAAGATGAAATACAAGATGGATTAGGATATACCGTATTAAATAAAACACTTCAAAACCTAAAAGCATTTATGAGATATTATTCTCCTGATATAGAAGATGATGTATTAAACATGTTTAGTGAAATAGTACAAGCCACATACGCTAGATTTGGAATAACTTTCAACAGTGATTTTTCTAAACATACAGCACAAGATTATCCAACATTTACAGATGTTTATGCCACAATTATAGGTAGACTAAACTCAATGACAGAAAAAACACGTGAAAAAGATATAATAGAAAGACTTGAAATAAAAGTAAGACCTTTTGTAAATGAATTAAAATACTATTTTAATGGACATACATCTATACCAGGAAATTCAGACTTTATAGTATTTAACATAAAAGAATTAATGAATTCTGATACAAATATAAGAAATGCCCTATTATTTAATGTATTAAAATACGCATGGAGCTTATGTTTAAATCCTGATGTAAACACTGTATTATCAGTAGATGAAGCACACGTATTATTGGGAGAAAGAAACATTTTAGGAGCAGAATTTCTTGCTCAAGTACAAAGACGTGCTAGAAAGTATAATACAGGAACAATTATAATTACCCAACAACCATCAGACTTTGTTGGAGAAGGTATATTAGTACACGGAAAAGCAATATTTGATAATGCCTCATATTATTTAGTTATGGGATTAAGAAAGCAATCAGTAGAAGACTTAAGCCAACTAATAGACTTAAATGACAATGAAAAAGAAAGTATTAAAAGATATAGTCAAGGAGATGCATTATTTGTATGTGGAAATAGAAGAATGCAAATAAATGTAGTAGTAAGTGATGAAGAATTAGATTCATTTGGAACGGGTGGAGGTTTATAATATTTTGGAGTTGATAGTATGGAAGAAGAAAAAAATAATCAAGAGCAAAATAACAACTCAATTAATAATATAACGTCAACTGCCTTTGGTTTATTAAAAAAGTTTGGAAGCAGTAAGTTTAAAATAATATTAATAATTGTAGGAGCAGGAATTATATTATTAGCACTAATATTACTATTATTATTTGGAACCGTTTTTATGATATTAGATAGTGAAAAATCATCAACAAATGGGAATTTAGCCTTTTCACAAATTGGAGACAACAGTGGCTTTTGGTGGCCCGTTGGTAGTAATGAAACAACAACCGAAAATGGGGTAACTTTTGCATCAGGACAACCTGCAATAACTAGTATTTCTAGTTACTTCCAAGCTAATAGATGCCTAGGAGGAACATGTAGACCTCACTATGGATTTGACGTTGGAAGTAATGGTAAAATAGGAGTTTATAACCTTATTGCAATTAAATCAGGAACTGTAATTAAAGCATTTAATGGCTGTGCCGATAATGGTAGTTTAAATAACAATTGTGGTGGCCAATTAGGTAACTATGTAACAATAGATCATGGTAATGGATATTATTCCCGCTATCAACATATGGCTCAAAACAGTATAACAGTAAAAGTAGGAGACACTGTTCAACAAGGACAAGTAATAGGAAAAATAGGAAAAAGTGGTCGCTGCACAGGTGCCCATCTACACTTCCAAATTCATGTTGGTGGCACATCAAACTCATTTGCAGTAGATCCTTTAACATACGTTGATCCAAACGATCCAAGACCAACTGCATCAGGTAATATAATTGTGGGTAATAATGTAATGCAAACAGTTTGCCTAACTCTAAAACAAGAAGGATATCCAGATACAGGAGTAGCAGCGGCCCTAGGAAACTTAAAAAGAGAAAGTGAATTTAACTTAGATGCAGTTAACGAACGAGACTGTCGTGGAATAGTACAATGGTGTGATACTAGAAAAAATGAACTTTTATCAAGATATGGAGCTAATTGGACGAAACTTGAAAATCAACTAGAAATGATGATCGATGAATTAAATAGTGCTTATTATTCTAGCACTAAAAAAAGCATGTTATCTAATGATTCCCTTGATAGTAAGACTTACGTATTTTGTATGAAATTTGAAATACCAGGAGCATCAGAATGTAATTCAGGAATAAGACAGCAAAATGCAAGACAATTGTTAAGTTATGTACAAAATGGTTGTAAATAAAAAAGATAGAAAGGATATAGTATATGAAAATGAAACTAACTAAATACGATATAGGAATAGTTGTTATCCTAATAGCAATAGTAGTAGGAATAGTTGCAATTAGCATATATACAATTACACATCGAACTCGTGATGTAGAAGTAGACGAAGTAAAAGACTACTCACTTTATTTCATGGTAGTAAACAATATAAATACTTTCTATGAATATGTATCAAATAATGATAATGATGCAGTAATAAGTCTATTAGATAATAAATATATAGAAAAAGAAAATATAACTAGAAATAACTTAAACACTCATATATTAAATTATGGAATTGACATAGGGGTAATTCCAGATTATATAACAACATTTAAAATAGATAATAACATTGCATATTTTGTACACGGAAAACTAGAACAAACAATATATCTAGAACCAAGTAAAATTGTAAACAATAACTTTAATATGTTAATGTTAATAGATATTGATAACCTTACATTTTCACTATATCCTACAACCGAAGAAGAATATAAACAAATATTATCAACAATACCAAGTATAAATATTACTAAAAATAATTATAATGAATATCAAGGAGTAAGTGAAATGTCTAACCAATCAGTATGTGTAATATACTTAACGGACTTTTTATCCAAATTAGAAAATAATATAGACAGCACTTATGAACTTATAAGTAAAAACACATTGGCAAAATTAAGTACTATAGATAAGTATAGAGACTACATCAATCAAAACATAGGAAATTACACAACAAAAGTAGATAGATGTGCCGTAACAGGTGATTCAATCGTAGGAAAAACATTTAGAGTATACGATGCAAATAATAATTATTTTGAATTTATAGAAAATGGCATTATGAAATATCATGTTAATTTAGAAATATCATATGAAAAAGAAGAAACAACAGAAAGTAATTAAAAAAATAAAAACAAATATAATTAAATAGAGGTGTGTATGAAAAAATACCAAATCTTTATCTTAATTATGTTTTTTTTATCAATATGTATATTCGAAAAAGTAAATGCTACTATAAAAGATTTACCACTATTAGATAAAATCATATATTTAGATGCAGGACATGGAGGAAAAGACTGTGGTGCAATATCAGGAAGCACAATGGAAAAAGACTTAAACTTAAGTATCGTAAAAAAACTAGCCCAACAACTAGGAGAAAAAGGCGCAATAGTATTATTAACAAGAAATACTGATAAAGATTTAGCAAATAAAAATACTCAAAACAGAAAAAGAAGTGATTTAACCAATAGAGCAATGCTAATAAACAAATCTAAAGCCAATTTATATATATCAATACATATGAACTCAACATCTAATAAAAACTGGCGAGGACTACAAATATTTTATAATAGTAAAAATAAAGAAAATGAAAAATTAGCAAAAATAGTAAACGAAACAATCAAAAAGAAAATGAGTACTGTAAGAGAAATAAAAAAAGACAATAATTATTATATGTATAAACAAATAAGAACACCAGGAATATTAATAGAAGCAGGATTTTTATCTAATCCAAGTGATCTATATTTATTAAAACAAGACAAATATCAAGAATATTTAGCTAATCTAATAACAAATGGAATAATAGAATATATAAAAAAAAAGAAATTATAATATCTCTTTTTCAAACAAACTAATCTTATTATTAAAACCTAAATCTTTATAAAAATTAAAATCTAAACTATTATTTTTAACAACATAAATAAAACTACAGTTATTATCTTTAGCAATTTTTTCACAAGCCTGAATAAGTAAAAGCTCAATCTTTGTATTTTTATACTTATCTTTTACACAAATACTGTTGATAAGAGAAAAACGCTTATTCTCAACTTCATTAACTAAAATATTTATTTGTGCAAAGCCAACAATATTATTATCAGTTTCTGAAACTATTATAATCTTATCATCAAAAGAATTAATATCATGATACATAATATTTTTATTAAAAACCTCATTATATAAATCAATTATACCTAAATAATCACTATGACGAATTTTTCTTATCAGTACTTTCATAAATACCTCCATTCTTAATATATCTATTCTATAAAAAATTATATCATAATTTCCCACATTTCTAACAAAATTTTTATATCTTTTTAGACTTTTTTGTGTTATAATGTTAAAGTAGGTTGGCAGGTGATAACATGGAGAAAATCTTCAAAACAATTGAAGAACAAATAGACATATTAAAATCAAAAGGCTTAATAATTGAAGATGAATACGAAGCAGGAAGAACATTATTACGAGAAAACTACTTCTTTATAAGTGGTTATCGGCACTTATTTATAAATACCACTGCAGATCATAACTTCATTGTAGGTACAACATTTAATGAAATATATGCATTATTCAAATTTGATCGACATTTTAGAAATATATTATTTAGAAACCTGTTAATGATAGAAAATAACTTAAAATCAGTAACATCATATCAATTATCAAAAAAATATGGATATAAGGAAAAAGAATACTTAAATCCTAAAAACTTTACACAAGATAAAGACAAAAGAAGAAGAGTAAAAGACATAATTGAAAAAATGAAACGACAAATAAGAGTAAACGGATCCCATCACAATGCCACAATGCATTATATATATAATTATGGTTACATACCAATGTGGATATTAGTAAAAGTATTATCATTTGGAATAGTATGTGAACTATATACAATATTAAAACAAGAAGATAAAGTAGAAATAGCTGAAATATTTAACGTAAACACAAGCCAAATGGAAGAATATCTACCAATATTAGCTAATTACCGTAATTTATGTGCACACGAAGATATAGTATTTGAACATAGAACAGAAAGATTTATATCAAATACAGATTATCATCAAAAGATGCGAATAGAAAAATTAAATGGAGAATATATATATGGTAAGAATGATATATTTAGCTTAATAATAATATTAAAAAGCCTATTAGATGAAGAAGATTTTCATCAAATGCTAAAAGAAATAAATTATGAAATAGAACTATTAGACAGTAGAATAGATTCTATTCCAATTGAAAAAGTATTAGATAGAATGGGAGTGCCCGTAAATTATATGGACATACTAGATTTATAGAAAGAGGTAAAATATGAAAGAAAATAAAAGTAACATAATAATAATAGTAGTAGCAGTTTTATTATCATTTGTAAGTGGAACTGTAGGCTCATATTTGGTAATAACAAATGTACCAAGCATCACCAAAAAAGTGGTAGAAAATGTAAGCAAGTCAGAATATACTGAAAACAGCATAGCAGATTCAGTAGATAAAGTTAAAAATGCAGTAGTAGTAGTCATGTCATATAAAAACAACATGCAAATATCTACAGGAACAGGATTTGTATACAAAAAAGATGGAGATACATCTTATATAATGACTAACAATCATGTAATTGAAAGTGCAGATAAAGTACAACTAATATTAGAAGATGGAAGCACAATAGAAGCAAGTATTGTTGGAGGAGAAACATATTCTGATATAGCAGTATTAACCTCAAAAAGCGAAAAATTAAACACAGTAATTGAAATTGGAGACAGCTCACAATCAAGAGTAGGAGATACTGTATTTACAGTAGGATCTCCAATGGGAGAAGAATATCGTGGAACAGTAACTAAAGGAACATTATCAGGAAAAGATAGATTAGTCGCAGTCAGCTTCTCTGGTACAACTTCAGATTATTATATGAAAGTATTACAAACAGACGCTGCCATTAACCCTGGAAACAGTGGTGGTCCACTATTAAATATAAACGGAGAAGTAATCGGAGTTAACTCATTAAAATTAGTAAAAGATGAAATAGAAGGAATGGGCTTTGCAATACCAATTGAAGACGCTTTAAACTATGCAGAAACACTAGAAAATGGAGACACCGTAGAAAGACCATATATAGGAATAGGAATGCTAGATATAACAGACCAATACTATTTATGGCAAAATGGAATAACAGTGCCAAATAACATAACACAAGGAGTAGCAATATTAAGTGTAGAACTAGGATCTCCTGCCCAAAGTGCTAACATACAAAAAGGAGATATAATAATAAAAATAAACGACACAGATATCTCATCAGTCGCAGAATTTAGATACGAATTATATAAATATAATGCCAAAGATACAATAAATATAACATATATAAGAGATGGCAAAGAACATACAACAAAAGTAACCCTAGCATCACAATAAAGAAGCATCATCAATGCTTCTTTTTACTATCAATAATTCTCTTATACAAAGTCTTAACATAATTTTTATTCAACTTTTTAGCATCAAAATCAATCCTATGCTGCTTTAAATAATCTTGCCAAGCAATAATAGAACTAGTATTAATAAAAAATTTAGTATCAACATAAACATCAGACTTATAAGCAATATTAGTATCTATATCAAAATATTTACCATCTTTAAAGAAAAACACTCCATTTTTAACAGGCTCAGTTTTAATCTTTGAAAAACCATTTTTCAAATGATCAACACCCACAACCTTACATAATTGTGCAACAAAAAAAAGACACTTCTTCATAAAATCACCACTTTTAATATGCCCATATTATACAAAAAAAAACGATACATGTCAATAAAATATTGACATTAAACTAAAATAAACTATAATAAATTAAGGTGAGAGAAATGGAAAAAATAACAAAAAAAGATAAAAACTTAATAATAAAAAGCTTTAAAGAAAATAAAATACTAATAATGTTAACAGACACAGTATATGGAATAATGGCACTAGCAACAAAAGAAAACGAATTAAAAATAAATAAAATAAAAAGAAGCGACTCAAATAAAAAATTATCAGTAATATTTCCAGATAAAGAAACACTATATAAATACCTAGATGAAATAACTCAAGATAAAAAAAATCTAATAAACAAAAAATTACCAGGAAAATATACATTTATAGTAAAACTAAAAAACTTCTCAAACTTTAAAAGAACTGATTTTGGAATTAGAATAACTACCAACAAATATCTACAAAACATCATAAAAGAAGTAGGTCCAATATTAGCAACAAGTTGCAATATATCACATGAAAAAATATGTACTAATACAAACGAAATTGAAAATAAATTCAAAAATGAAGATATAATATTAGTATTAGATAAAAAAGCAAATAACAAAGCCTCAACAATAATAGACATAACAGATACAATAAAAATAATAAGAAACTAATAAAAAAACTAAAAATGCTTCGCTTTTTTAACTAAAAATGATATACTTAAATAAATTACAAAAAATAAGGAGGAAAAATGAAAGAAGAACTAACAAATGAAGAAATAGAAAAAATAGACAAATACTTTAAAGCAGCCAATTACTTATCAGTAGGACAACTATACTTATTAGATAACCCTCTGCTAAAAAGACCACTTGAAGCAAAAGACATAAAACCAAACATAGTAGGACACTGGGGAAGTGCACCAGGACAAAACTTTGTCTACATACACTTAAACAGAATAATCAAAAAATACAACCTAGATATGATCTTTATATCAGGCCCAGGACACGGAGGACAAGCAAGCGTATCAAACACATACCTAGAAGGAAGCTATAGCCAAATATATCCAAACATAACAAAAGACTACGAAGGATTAAAAAAATTATTCAAACAATTTAGCTTTCCTGGAGGAATATCATCACATGCCGCACCAGAAACACCAGGATCAATAAACGAAGGAGGAGAATTAGGATATAGCCTAGCCCATGCCTATGGAGCCGTATTAGACAACCCAAACCTAATTGCAGCCTGCATCATTGGAGACGGAGAAGCAGAAACCGGACCATTATCAGCAAGTTGGCATATAAACAAAATAATCAACCCCAAAACAGATGGAGTAGTATTACCAATATTACACCTAAACGGCTATAAAATTGCAAACCCAACAATATTTGCTAGAATTAGCGATGATGAAGTAGATAACTTCTTTAAAGGATGCGGATACACGCCATATTATGTTGAAGGAAAAGACCCCAAACAACTACATAAAAGAATGGCAACAGTATTAGATAACATAATAAACAAAATAAAAAAAATAAAAAAAGACGCCGAAGCCGGAATAACAACAAGACCAATGTGGCCAATGATAATACTAAAAACACCAAAAGGATGGACAGGACCAAAAGAAGTAGAAGGAAGCTTTAAATCACATCAAGTACCAATAATCATTGATGAAGAACATAAAGAAAACATAAAAAAACTAGAAGAATGGCTAAAAAGCTATCACCCAGAAGAATTATTTGACGAAAACGGAACTCTAAAGCCAGAATTACAAGAACTAGCACCAACAGGAGTCCAAAAAATGGGACTAAACCCTCACGCAAACGGAGGAAAACTATTAAAAGAATTAAGAACCCCAGACTTTCGCAAATATGCCCTAACCATACCAACACCAGGATCAATAGACGCAAGTGATATGACCCAAGCAGGAAAATATTTAAGAGATGTAATCGAATTAAACAAAGACAACCAAAACTTTAGAATATTTGGACCAGACGAAACAAAATCAAACAAACTAACATCAGTATTTGAAAAAACAAACCGCAAATGGCAAGCAATAATAAAAGAAACAGACGAAGCCATCGATGAAAACGGTGCAGTCATAGATAGCATTCTATCAGAACACATCTGTCAAGGACTACTAGAAGGATACCTACTAACAGGAAGACATGGAATCTTTAATTCATACGAAGCATTCATCAGAATAGTAGACTCAATGGTATCACAACATGCCAAATGGCTAAAAGTAAGCAAAGAACTACCATGGAGAAAACCAATAGCATCGCTAAACTACATACTATCATCTCACATATGGCAACAAGACCACAACGGTTATACCCACCAAGACCCAGGATTTATAAACCACATGGTAACAAAAAAAGCAGACACAGTTAGAATATACTTACCACCAGATGCAAACTGTTTATTATCATGCCTTGATCACTGCATAAAAAGCAAAAATTACATAAACGTAGTCATAGCATCAAAACATAACCGACCACAATGGCTAACCATGGAACAAGCAATAAAACACTGCACACAAGGAATCAGCATATGGCAATGGGCAAGCAACGACCAAAACGAAGAACCAGACCTAATCATGGCCTCATGCGGAGACACACCAACCCTAGAATCACTCGCAGCAACATCAATATTAAGAGAAAACTTTCCAAACTTAAAAATTAGAGTAGTAAACATAGTAGACCTAATGAAATTACAATCAAACGAAGAACACCCACACGGATTAACAAACGACGATTATAACGCAATATTTACAAAAAATAAACCAATAATATTTGCCTTTCACGGCTATCCAAACCTAATCCACCAATTAACATATAAAAGAGAAAACAAAAACTTACACGTACATGGATACATAGAAGAAGGAACAATAACAACACCATTTGACATGAGAGTACAAAATAAAATAGATCGATACCATTTAGTAATATCAGCCCTAAAAAACTTAGAAAACTACCAAGACATATCATCAAACCTAATTCAAATATGTAAAAACAAAATAATAGAACACAAAGAATACATAAAAGAACACGGAATAGACATGCCAGAAATAAGAAATTGGAAATGGGAAAAATAAAAAAGATAACATGAAACCAAAACATGTAATCTTTTTTAAACATTATAGTCTTCTCAAAACATCTCCAATTTTTTCATTAAAAACTAAATCAGCCTTACCATCCATATAAGTAGAATCATTATTAATAATAACAACATGATTACCATTAAAATAACTAACAAAACCACTCGCAGGATAAACAGACAAAGAAGTACCCAAAATAATAAGCAAATCAGCCTCACTAATAGCCTTAATAGCCTTAAAAATATCCATCTCATCTAACGCCTCATCATATAAAACAACATCAGGCTTAATAACACCACCACAACTACATCTAAAACCCGTATCACTATTAAAAACATAAAAAGCATCATAAAACTTTCCACATGAAGAACAATAATTACGATTAACATTACCATGAAGCTCAATAACATTTTTACTACCAGCTAAAGAATGTAAATTATCAATATTCTGTGTAACAATAGTAACATCCTTACCACTTTTTTCTAAATTAGCAAAAAATAAATGACCAAAATTAGGCTTATAACCAAGACAATTAAGCTTATTACGATAAAATTTATAAAATTCATCAGTATGATTAATAAAAAAACTATGACTCAAAATCTTCTCTGGAGGATAATCATACTCCTCATTATATAAACCATCCTTACTACGAAAATCCTTAATACCACTTTCAGTAGACATACCAGCACCACTAAAAACAACAATCTTACTAGCATCATTAATATAGTTATTAAAAACAGAATACTTATCCATAAAATCACCAAAAATATTATAACATCAAAAACCAAACCAGTATATAAAACAAAAAAACGTTTACAATAAATAATGTAAAAAAATAAAAAAATTAGCAATCTATATTGACAATTGCTAACAAAAGTGATATCATTACAATTGAAAGGAAAGTGATACTATGGATTTAATACCAAGAAGATTTAGTTTTGATGATTTCTTTGATAGCTTCTTACCAGATAGAAACTATTCAAACATGAAGTGTGATATATATGAAAAAGATGGAGATTACCATATAGAAATGGACATTCCAGGCTTCAACAAAGAAGACATATCAGTAGAAGTAAAAAACGGATACCTAACAATAAGTGCTGAAAAAAGTAACGAAACAAACGAAGAAGACAAACACAAAAAATATATTTGTCAAGAAAGAACATATGGCAAATATCAAAGATCATTCTACGTTGGAGATATAGAACCAAACGAAGTAAACGCAGAATTTAAAAATGGAATGTTAAAACTAGTAATCCCAAAAAAAGAAAAAACAGACAACAAAAAATACATAGAAATAAAATAAAAATTTATTTCTTTTTTTTTACCCCAACAAAAACTTGACCATAAATATATAATATAGTAAACTAAAAACGGAGGAAAAATATGCAAAAACAAGAAACATTCATATCAAATCAAGAAACAACACTAATAAACTACATAAAAAACACAAAAAAAGACCTAACAAAAAAGACAATAAAACAATATCTAAAACACAAAATGATAACAGTAAACAACAAAACAATAACAAATGCTAATCACATAATAAAAAACAATGACAAAATAGAAATCAATTATAACAAAAATAAAACAACATTTCCACTAGAAATATTATATGAAGATAAAGACATAATAGCAATCAACAAACCATGTGGATTACTCTCAATAGCAAACGACAAAGAAAAAAACATAACAGCATTCAAACTAGTAAGAGAATACGTAAGAAAAAACAACCCCAAAACCTACCTATTTGTAATTCATCGACTTGACCAAGAAACATCCGGAGTATTAATCTTTGCCAAAAATGAAAAAACCAAACAACTCTTTCAAAAAAACTGGAATAAAAAAAATGTGTAAAAGCGTAAACAAATGCGCAACCCTCAAAAAGAAGCCGAATTGAGAATC
>CALVVX010000004.1 GCA_944364015.1 uncultured Bacilli bacterium
CCTTTTTAATTATATAACATTTAATAATAAACTTTCAACTCTTTTTTTACTTTTTTTCTCTACTTTACACTTAATTTTTTCATTTTTTTTAAATTATTGATATAAAAGGTAAAAAATGATATAATTTTTTTGTGGTGATTTATTATATGAATAAAATAATAAATAAAGATATTTATAAAAAAGTATTAAAATTTTTAAAAAGATTTAAACATTTTATATATATGAGTCTTCCTTTTTTAGTTATGGATTTAATAACTAGATTTTTTGATAAAAACATCGATTTTTTTAGTATTACAGAACCTGTACCTACTTTATTTACTTTAATATGGATTTTTCTATTTATTGGAGTTTCTATATCTTTTAAAGATAAAATTGGTAAAAAAGTATATATTTTCTTTGTTATTTTATCTGCATTTATTTATTTAGTTAACAATATTTATTATAATATTACAGATACATTTTTTGATTTTAGTTTACTTGGTATGGCCTCTGAAGGTAGTAGTTATATATTTGACGCTATTAGGCAGGCTAAATTATGGGTTTATTTATCTTTAATTTTAATTGTTATTTTAACTATTGTTGCTATTAAGTATTATCCTAAAAGTAGTAAAAATCAACCTAAACTATTTGTTAAAACTTTTGTTGTTTTCGTTTTTCTTCATTTATTAGTTCCTTTATTACTAGGACCCGCTAATTCAGATTTGAGTTGGAATACATGGCGTAATGTTAAGAATATTTATATTAGTTTTAATGATAGTAATAAAAGTATGCGAGTTGCTGGTTTATATGAATATACTGTAAGAAACTTTTATATTACTTTCTTAAAAGAAGAAGAAACTAGTAATGATACCGAAAAGGACTTTTTAGATGGTGTATTTTTAGATGATGAATCTCATAGTAACGAATATACTTCTATTTTTGAGGGAAAAAATCTTATTTTACTACAACTAGAAGGAATTGATAATTGGCTAGTTACTAAAGAAGTTATGCCTAATTTATATTCTCTTACTAATAATGCTATTAATTTTAATAATCATTATTCTTATTATAATGGTGGTGGTTCTACTTTTAATTCAGAATTTGCAGTTAATACTGGTTATATTACTCCAATTTCTTATACTAGAAATGCTTATACTTTTAATAAAAATAAATTTAATTATTCTCTTGCTAATTTATTTAAAACTAAAGATTATCAAGTTAATGCTTTTCATATGAATTCTGCAGAGTATTATTCTCGTAAGATTAATTATAAAAATTGGGGTTATGATGATTATTATGGTTTAAAAGATTTAGATTATTATGATAATGAAGAATATACTTTAGATCGTGAATTAATTAATAATCCAATATTTTATGAAAAAATGTTTCCTGAAGATACTAAATTTGTAAATTATATTATTACTTATTCTAATCATATTCCATTTTCTTATGAAAAAGGTGTTTGTAAGTTATTACTTGATTTAGATAAAGAAGAAAGTGGTAGTGATGAACAAATAATTTTAAGTGAAGAAGAATGCACTAAAAGACAAGCTCAAGAGACTGATTATATGATTGGTTTATTAATTCAAGCTTTAAAAGATAATAACTTATATGATAATACTGTTATTGTTGCATTTGCAGATCATTATTTATATACTTTAAGTGATGAGAGTATTTTAGCTAAATATAAAAATGTTAATAATAATTTAATTAATCATACTCCTTTAATTATTTGGTCTAGTGATATGAAAAGAGTTGATGTTAATAAAGTTACTTCTCAATTGAATATTTTACCTACTATTTTAAATTTATTTGGTTTAGAATATCATCCTAGCTATTATATTGCAGAAGATGCTTTAGATAAAGATTATTCTCCAATTGCATTTTTCTCTGATTATTCTTGGTATGATGGTAATGTATATGTTGATGGTGGTATTGTTACTAATAATAAGAAGATTGATGCTAAAGAGTTAGAGGAGAAAAATAATTATATTAATTATATTATTAAGAAAAATGATTTAGTATTAAAATATAATTATTTTAAAAATATAGAAGATCCTATTGTAAGTAGTGATATAGATGAATAAAAAAGATATTAGAAATATTGTTATTATTTGTTTAATCTTTATCTTTTATGTCTTTTATACTTATTTAAGTGGTTATGTATATATATCTGAAGTTGATTTCATTTCACAACATTTTCGTATTAGTCAATATTTAAGAGATTTATTTTATAATACTTTTGGTTTTTTCAATAATTTTGCTTTTAACTTAGGTGCTGGTCAAAATATATTTTATTTGTCTTATCATTCTTTATATAGTCCTATTTTACTTATTTCTTATTTATTTCCATTTATAGAAATGTCTACTTATGTTATTATTAGTAATATTATTTTAGTTGTTTTATCTATTATATTTTTCTATTATTTTTTAAAGAATAAATTTAATACAAATATTACTACTATTTCTACTTTTATTTTCGCTATGGCAGGTCCTCTTATATATCATACACATCGTCATATTATGTTTAATAATTATATGTTGTTTTTAATACTTGCTTTAATTTGTGTTGATAAATATTTTGATAATAAAGATAAAAGAGGTTTAATTATATCAATATTTTTAATTATTTTAACTAGTTATTTCTATAGTGTTAGTGCTATTTTTACAATATGTTTATATGCTTTATTTAAGTATTTAAAAACAGTTAAAAAACTTACTTTTAAATCTTTTATTAAAGAGATGTTTAAATTTATTTTAACTATATTTGTTCCTATTATTATGTGTGCTTTCTTTTTACTTCCTACTTTATATACGATTTTAAATGGTCGTGGTATGGATAATAATAATGTTGATATTTTGAGTTTATTTATTCCTAATTTTAATATTGATAATTTTATGTATCAATCTTATAGTGTTGGTTTATCTTCTATTTTGATTTTTAGTATTATTGATAATTTACTTAGTAACAAGAAAGAAAATAAAGTTATTAGTATTATTAGTATTATTATTTTAATTTTTCCAATAGTTTGTTATGCTTTTAATGGTTTTTTATATGTTGATGGAAAATGTTTTATTCCCCTACTTCCTTTGTTTTGCTTTTTGATTGCTAATAGTTTGAATAATATTACTAGTAAAAATTATAATATTAATAAATTATTATTAATTAGTTCTATTGTTATTTTAATTATTATTTTATCTAATTTAACTTATAAGTATTTAGCTATTTTTATTATTGATTTTCTAATAGTTATTTTGGCATTTATTTTATATAAGAAAAAAAATAATATACTATTTATATCTATTCCTATAATTATTTTTAGTATTATATGTGCTTTTATTATTAATAATAATGATACTTTAGTTACTAGGAATAAATTTAATGATATTAATAGTATTAATAATAGTATTAATATTGATTATGATGATAATTACCGCAGTGGAAACTTATTTTATATTTTAGAAAATGTTAATAATGTTTTAGATAATAATTATTATTCTACTTCTATTTATTCTTCTACTTCAAATAATTATTATACTAATTTTATTAGAAATGTTTTTAAAAATGAGGTATATAATAAAGATTATCATACTTTGACTCAATCTAGTAATGTTTTATTTAATATGTATATGGGAGTTAAGTATTTAATTTCTCCATATAATGTTATTGGTTATAATAAGATAGATGATAATTTATATCAAAATAATGATGTATTTTCTATTGGGTATGCTTCTAGTAATTTAATGTCTTTAGAGGAATTTAATTCTTTATCTTATCCTTATACTCTAGATGCTTTGATGAATTATATTATTGTTGATAAAGATTTAGATTATGTATATGAGAATAATAATATTAAAACTTATAATAATTTTGTTAATTTATTTGAAAATTTAGATTATGAATATATTGATGATAATTATGTTTTTGATATTAAACAAAATACTAATACCAAATTAAAATTAGATGATAGTATAAAAAATAAAATTATTATTATTAGTTTTGATATGAATTATAATGATAATATTGATACTAGTATTACTATTAATAATGTTAAGAATACATTATCTTATAAAAACTGGAAATATCATAATAATAATTATACTTTCCATTATGTAATTAGTGATAATGTTTTAGATATTGATATTACTCCTGGGCATTATGAAATTAGTAATTTAAATATATATTTTATGGATTATGATAGTTATAAGAATATTAATAATACTCATGATAAATTTTACTTTACTTATGATTCTAATAATATTTTAGGAAATATTAATGTTAGTAATGATGGATATTTTACTTTATCTATTCCTTATGATTTAGGTTTTGATATTAAATTAGATGGTAAGAAGATAGATTATGAATTAGTTAATACTTCTTTTATTGGTTTTAATATAAATAAAGGATATCATGAGATAGATATTAGTTATAATGCTCCTTATTTTAGAAGTGGTTTGATAATTAGTCTTATTGGTGCTATAATATATGTAATAATTTTTTGGAGGTTTAAACATGAAAAAAATTAGTGTTATTGTTCCTTGTTATAATGAAGAGGAAGCAATTGGTTTATTTTATGAACAAATTAATAAAGTTATTAATTCTCTAGATTATAAATTTGAACTTATTTTTGTTAATGATGGATCTAGTGATAATACTTATAATATTATTAAGAATTTAGCAGATATAGATAAAACTGTTAAATATATTAATTTTTCAAGAAACTTTGGCAAAGAAGCTGCAATGTATGCTGGATTAGAACTTTCAAGTGGAGATTTAGTTACAATTATGGATGCTGATTTACAAGATCCTCCTAGTTTATTGCCAGAGATGATTGATTATATTAATAAAGAAGGTTATGATTGTGTAGCAACGAAGAGTACTTCAAGACATGGATATTCTTTTTTAAGAAAAACTTTTACACGTTGGTTTTATAAAATTATCGCTAAAATATCTAAAACACAAATGGTAGCAGGCGCTAGAGATTATAGATTGATGAGTAGACAAATGGTTAATGCTATTATTAATATGAAAGAATATAATCGTTATTCAAAAGGATTATTTAGTTTTGTTGGTTTTAATACTAAATGGATTGAATTTGAAAATCAAGAAAGAGTTGCAGGTAGTACTAAGTGGAACTTTTGGAAATTATTTTCTTATGCTTTAGATGGTATTGTAGGTTTTTCTACCGCTCCTTTGATTATCTCATCAGTTATGGGTGTTATATTTTGTTTAATTTCTTTTGTTATGATTATTTTCATTATTGTTAAAACCCTTGTTTTTGGAGATGATACAAGTGGTTGGCCAAGCCTTGCATGTATTATATTTTTTGTAAGTGGAATTCAATTATTTTGTCTAGGAATTATGGGACAATATTTATCTAAAACCTATTTAGAAGTTAAAAATAGACCAATTTATATTATAAAGGATACTAATATTAAGAATCATGATTAATTTATATAATAAAAATAAAGAAATAATTAATTATTTAATAATTGGTGTTTTAACTACTATAGTTAGTTTAGTTTCTTATTATTTACTTACTATTACTATTTTAGATCCCTTAAATGTAATTGAATTACAAATTGCTAATATTATTTCATGGATCTTATCTGTTTTATTTGCTTATGTTACTAATAGAAAATATGTTTTTGCTAGTAAAAATAAAAATATTAAAAAAGAAATATCTAAATTTGTAAGTAGTCGTCTTACTACTTTGTTTATTGATATGCTACTGATGGCTTTATTTGTTAGTATTCTTAATTTTAATGATAAAATAATTAAATTAATTGTTCAAATTATTGTTATTGTTCTAAATTATATTTTTTCTAAATTATTTGTTTTTAAGGAGCAAAAATGAAAGTTATTGGTTTAATTTGTGAATATAATCCTTTTCATTTAGGACATAAATATCAAATTGATAAGATTAAATCTTTATATAAAGATTCAATTATTATTTGTCTTTGTTCTTCTACTTTTACTCAACGAGCAGATGTTTCTGTTATTAATAAGTGGGATAAAGCTAGTATTGCTCTAGATTATGGAATTGATTTATTTATTGAATTTCCTTTTTGTTATGCTACTCAAGGTGCTGATATTTTTGCTAAAGGGGCATTAGAGATTTTAAATATGTTAAAAATTGATATTTTAGTTTTTGGAAGTGAATCTCTAGATTCTAATACTCTTTTTAAAATGGCTAAAATAAGCCTAAATAGCCCTATTTATGATAATCTAGTAAAACTATACTTAAATAAAGGTATTAACTATCCTACTGCCTTAAATAAAGCTTTAGAAGATATGAACGGTTTTAGTATTAATAAACCTAATGACTTACTTGGTTTATCTTATGTAAAAGAGATTATAAAAAATAATTATAAAATAGAAGCTGTTAGTATTAAGAGAATTGATAATTATCATAATAATAAGGTTATAAACAATATAGCTAGTGCTAGTTATATTAGAAAAAGACTACATGATAATTTAGATATAGATAAATATATTCCTAATTATGATATAAAATATATTAATAATATTGATATTAATATGTTTTATAGTTATTTAAAATATAATATTATTTCTAATATTAATGATTTAGATAAATATTTAGATGTAGATGAAGGTATTGAAAATAGAATTAAAAAATATATAAATACATCTAATAGTTGGAATGAATTAGTTATGAATATAAAAACTAAAAGATATACTTATAATAAAATAAATAGAATGTTATTACATATACTTACCTCTTTTACTAAAGAAGAAAATAATAAGATTAAAATAGATTATATAAGAGTATTAGGATTTAATAATAAAGGAAAAAATTATTTAAGAAAAATTAAAAAAGATATAAATATTATTACTAATTATAAGAAAAATATATCTTTATTACTCGACATAGAATATCGTATTACTAATATATATTCTACCGTTTTAAATAATGATTTAATCAAAGATGAAATAAGACATAAACCCATAATAAAATAACTATGGAAATAGTTATTTTATTTAATATTAGAGTCATTTATTCACTTATTAATATGTTTACTACTTCTTCATCTAAATATTTAGATAAAGGCTCTTTAGGATTAGTAGACTTTAATGCCTTACAAAAATAAATCAGATTATCTTTAACTTTACTCTCATCATATAATTCTACACATTTTCTAATATGAATAGTATTTATAACAGTATTTTTAAAAACTGACTTTTCTAAATATGTATCACTATAATCATCTACTAATTCATATGTATTTACTATATTTTCATTTCTTCTTTCAAAAATGTATAAAATAGCATCATCATTAATAATTTGAACATAAAAATCTACTTTACTATCTTTTTCTATCTTATAGTTAAAAGTTTTTAAAATAAACTCCTCTAATAAGTTACAATTTCTTAATTGTCTTAAATGCTTCTCTAAACTACTACAGTTGAGCATATTACTCACCTCTTGAGTAGAGATTAACACAAAGATTTGCTTAAGTCAATCCAATATTTAACAAAAGTTGCAAATGTATAAGATAAGTCAACATTTTACTTGACACTTTTTGTAAACCTACAGTTTCTGACATTTATCACAATAGTAAGTACCACGACCTTTAATAAATACTTTTTTTATTTCATTTTTACAATTTGGACATAGAGATTTATCTTTATGTACCAATAATTCATTTTGAAATTTTCCATCCATTCCATCCACTGAAGTATATGAATGTATTGTACTTCCTCCTAATTTTATGGCTTTATCTAAAGTTATTTTAGTATTTTCAATTATTTGTCTTAATTGATTATCATCTAAATCACATGCCCTTTTAAAAGGAGATATTTCAGATAAAAATAATATTTCATCTGCATATATATTACCTATTCCAACAATTATACTTTGATCTAATAAAACTGCTTTTATTGGTAGTTTTTTATTTTTAAATTTATCTTTTAAATAATTTATATCTAAATTACTATCCCAAGGCTCTAATCCTAATTTAATTAAAGGTCCTATTAAGTTTATTTTATCTTTTTCAATTAAATACATTTTACCAAATTTTCTTGTATCATGATATCTTAATTCAACATCATTATCTAAAATAAATACAACATGTTCATGCTTATTTCTTACTTCACTACTTTTTTTAAAAAAGTATTTTCCTTCCATCCTAAGATGAGATAGTAAATAATAAGAATCTAATTCAAATATTAGCCATTTTCCTCTTCTTTTTATATCATTTATTTTTTGATTAGATATTTGTTTTTTAAATTCTTCTATTTTAGGATAAGAAATAATATCATTATAATAAATTATTACTTTTTTAATTATTCTATTATTTAGTTTTTCTTTAAGTTGTCTTCTTACTGTTTCTACTTCTGGTAGTTCTGGCATTTTTATCACCTTCTTTGTAATTTACACTTATTGTTAAATATGAAATATTGGTTTTCTTATTCATTATTTGTTTTTTAATATTAGATTTTAATTTGCTAATTTCTTTTAATTTAACATTTTTATTAAGTTCTAATTCAATATTAGCTACATAATAAGATCCATATTTAATTATAGATATATCTAATATTTCTTCAACTAAATCATTATCTAATACTTTTGTAGTAACATAGTTTATTAAATCTATATTATCTGTATTAGTATCTATTATACTTAATACATTTTCTTTTAATATTTTAATAGCAATATATATTATATAAGCTCCTATTATAAAGGTACATATATTATCAGAATAACTATATATTGGATTATAAGTACTAAGTTTTGATAATAGTACTGATATAACTACTAATATACTAGTTAAACTATCCGCTTTTGATTCTATTCCTGATACGATTAAAATACTATTTTTATATTCTTTTCCTTTTCTTTGCATATAACTAGCAAATATATATTTAACTATAGCACATATTATACTAGTTATTAATATTAGATTAGATGGAATACTAGTTTTACTACTAAAAGCATTAATAACTGTTTCTAATCCTAAAAATGCTATTACTACTCCAACAAATATATTAGTTAGATATTCTATTTGACCATATCCTAGTGGATGTTTATCATTAGACTTTTTTTTAGATAAATGATATCCAAATATTGATATTAAATCTGTAATTAAATCTGATAAAGAATGTATTGCATTGGCAATTAAAGCTTTTGAAGTACCAATAATACCAAATATTAATTTTACAATAACTAAACTAATATTTATTAAAACACTTTTTAATAGTACTTTAATTATTTTATCCATACTTCACCTACTTTGCTTCATACCAGTTTTTACCAAATTCTATATCTACTTTAAGTGGTACACTTATTTTATATGTATTTTCCATAATATCCGCAACTATTTTAGCTACTTGTTCTTTTTCTTCATTTAAACAATTAAAAATTAATTCATCATGTACTTGTAATAACATTTTACTTTTTAAGTTTAATCTTTTAAATTCTTTATCTATTTCAATCATAGATTTTTTTAAAATATCTGCACTACTACCTTGTACTGGAGTATTTAATGCCATTCTTTCGCCCATTTTTTTAATCATTTGATTTTTATTATTTATCTCATCTAGTCTTCTTTTTCTATTCATAATTGTTTTAACATATCCTTTTATATGAGCTTCATTTATTACTTTTTCCATATATTGTTTAACACTAGGATAAGTATCTAAATATTTATCAATAAATGATTTAGCTTCTTTAGCACTTATTTCTAGTTCTTCTGATAGACCATAACTACTAATTCCATATAATATACCAAAGTTAACTGCTTTTGCATGTCTTCTCATTGATTTTGTTACTTCATTTTCATTTACATTAAATATATCCATTGCAGTTTTAGTATGTATATCCATATTATTATTAAAAGCTTCAATTAATTCTTTAGATTTAGATAAATGTGCAAACATTCTAAGTTCTATTTGAGAATAATCAGATGACATTATTAAAGAATTTTCTTCTGGTAAAAATGCTTTTCTAATTAATCTTCCATATTCACTTTTCATAGGTATATTTTGCAAATTTGGTTCAATTGAAGATAATCTTCCTGTTCTAGTAATTACTTGGGTATAAATTGTATGTATTTTTCCATCTTCATTTATTAATTCTTTCATACCATCAATATATGTTCCTTTTAATTTAGATAAGCTTCTGTGCTCTAAAATAAGCGCTACGATTGGATAATTGTATTTTAATTTATTTAAAACATTTACATCTGTAGAATAATTCCCACTTTTATTTTTTCTACCATAAGGTAATTTCAATTTATCAAATAATATTTCTGATAATTGTTTTGGAGAGGCAATATTAAATGAAGTACCCGCTAGGTTATATATATTTTTGCTAATTACATCTAATTTTTTTTCTATTTCTATTTTCATATTATCTAAAATACTACTATCTACTCTAATTCCAGTATATTCCATATCTCCTAGTACTCTACTTAAAGGAAATTCAATATTTTTATAAAAATCATATACTTCTTCTTCTTTTAATTTCTTTTCTATTTGTTCTTTATTATCAAATATGAATTTAGCTTTCAATACACAGTTTTTCTCTAAATCATCACTGAAATTTACATTAAACTGCATAGCAAGTGGTTCTATATCTTCTTTTACATTGTAATTTAGTAGATATGCTGATAACATAAGATCAAAATCTATTTTATCTAATTTTATATTATTATATAAGAAGCTTACATATATTTTCTTATAATCATAAGTATATTTAGATATATCAGTTAAAAAACTAGGATTTTGATATAAAATATCTTTTGGTATATAATAACTTACTTCTTGATTATATACACCCATACCTACAATATTAGCATAATGATAATTTTCTTTATCTAGCTCTAAATAAATAGCAACTGGATTTGTTATATTAATTTGATCTATACTATTAATAATTTTAAATTCTAAATCATTAGTAGTATTTTTAGTATTTTTTAATAAAGAATAAAACTCTAAATCATTATATATTTCTATTAAATTAGAAGTATTTTCTTTATTTATTTTTAAATCTTCTAATTCTATATCTAAATCTACATCAGTATAAATAGTTGCTAATTCATAACTTTCATAAGCACTATTTTTACCATCAATTAATTTAGTTTTAGTACTACCTGTTATTTCTTCTATATTATTATATATATTATCTAGTGATCCATATTTTTGTAATAATTTAAGAGCTGTTTTTTCTCCTATTCCTTTTACTCCTTTAATATTATCAGAACTATCTCCCATGAGTGCTTTTAAATCAATCATTTTTATTGGTTCTATTTTATATGTTTCAAAAAAAGTTTGTTTATTCATTTTAATATAGTCTTTTGTTTTTAATAATTTAACATCAATTTCTTCATTTATTAACTGTAATAAATCTTTATCACTACTTATAATAGTAGCAATAAAATCTTTATCTATATATGCTTTTTTTGCTAGTGTTCCAATTATATCGTCTGCTTCATAACCTTCTTTTTCTATATATTTAATTCCCATTGCTTCAATTATTTTCTTTGCTACAGGAAATTGCATTTTTAACTCATCTGGGGTTTCACTTCTTCCTGCTTTATAATCAGCATATTTTTCATGTCTAAATGTTTTTCCAACATCAAAGGCTACTGCAATATATTCTGGTTTTTCTTCATTAATAATTTTATTTAACATATTAACTAAACCATATATTCCATTAGTAGGAAATCCTTCACTATTTCTCATAAAATTACCTGTATATGCTGTTGCATAATAACTTCTAAATAGTAAATTATTTCCATCAATTAAAATTAACTTTTTCATATACATCACTCTTTCTTAAATATATTATAACAAAAATAAACTATAAATTAAATATAAATAATAAAAAAACAAACTCAATATTAATGAGTCTGCTAATTTCAAATGGCGCCTAATGTAGGACTCGAACCTACGACCTATCGGTTAACAGCCGAGTGCTCTACCGACTGAGCTAATTAGGCATTTTTTCTCATGTGCTACTTAATTATATTATAAATATTTAAAATATGCAATACTTTTTTATTATTTTTTTCAAAAAAAATGATTATATACTATATTACAGCCAAAAAGTTAATCATTTGGCTGTAATATTTCCATATCATATAAATTATCAGTTGCTTTAGCATTTAAACTCAAATCTGCAATTATATTGTTTTTGTATGCATAATATGCTGCCGCTCCTATCATTGTGGCATTATCGGTACAATATTTAGTTTTAGGTATAGATAATCTTATTTTCTTTTCTTTGCATAAGATAGAAAATTTATGTCTTAATCCATTATTTGCAGATACTCCTCCTGCAATTATTAAGTTTTTAACATTATATTCTTCTACAGCTTTCATTGTTTTTTTTGTAAGTATTTCTACTACTCTATTTTGAAATGAACAACACATATCTTCTACTTTTATTTCTTTTCTTTTTTGATGTTCTTTATGTACAGTATTTAATACAGCACTTTTTAGACCACTAAAGCTAAAGTTATAGCTATCATCATCTAGTGGATAAGGTAGTTTATAACTATCTTCTCCTTTAATTGATAAATCATCTATTTTAGGGCCTCCTGGGTATGATAAACCTAATATTTTAGCAACTTTATCATATGCTTCTCCTACAGCATCATCTAATGTAGATCCTATTTTTTTAAATGAATAATCTTTATCCATATATACTAAATCTGTATGTCCTCCACTTACTACTAATGCAATTAGTGGAAACTTTAGTCTGTTTTCTATATTATTTGCATAAATATGTCCTGCAATGTGGTGTACTGGTATAAGTGGTTTATTTGTTATTAGTGAGATTGTTTTTGCTACTTGTACACCAATTAATAATGATCCTATTAATCCTGGACCATATGTTACTCCAATTATATCTACATCTTCTAATGTTATTGCAGTTTTATTAAATAATTCTTCTAATACATAGGTAATACTTTCTATATGACTACGACTAGCTATTTCTGGTACTACTCCCCCAAATGTTTTGTGTATGTCTATTTGACTAAATACAACTGTTGCTAAATCTTCAGTGCCATTTTTTACTAAACTCATACTTGTTTCATCACAACTTGTTTCAATTGCTAAACAAATAACATCTTCCATTACATCACCTGCTTTTCCATTAGTATTCCATCTTCTAATCCATAATAAAATTTTCTTAATGCTACTTCACGAAACCCAAATTCTTTATATAAATTTCTTGCTATTTCGTTACTTATTCTAACTTCTAAAGTAATATTTAATACATGATTATCTATTGCTATAGATATTAAGTAAGCCATAAGTTTAGTAGCTATTTTTTGATTTCTATATTCTTCTAATACAAAAAGGCTATCTATTTCCATTCTATCATATATAAGTAAATATTTTAAATATCCTACTTTTTTATTATCGATAATAAATTCAATTTCTTTTAAAAAAGGATTTACATCTTCTTTATTACTTTCTTTAATCATTTTTATCCTCTAGTGCTTGTGGTAATTTTAGATAATTTGGAAGTATTTTATGTACATTAGTAGGTGTCTCATTCTTATAATAATCTACTATTTTTTCTATGTCTAATTCTACTTTGTTTACTTCATAATTATCTATTTTAAAGTTTTTATTACTAATTAATAAAGCATCTTTATATTTTTCAATTTTTTCTATTACTTCTTCTTTTTTGGCAAACTTTTCTACTTTTACTTCATTATCAAACATATCATAAATTCCCATATAATAATTATCATTTTTAGCATCTATTAAAGAAATTGCTATTTGATTTTTAATACTTATTGCCATTTGTCTTAAACTAGATATTAAAATAACATCTTTTTTTAGTATGTAGCCATATGTCTTGGCAATACTTATACCTATTCTAAGTCCTGTAAATGATCCTGGTCCATTTACTACCATGATAGTATCTACATCATTTGGTTGTAAATTTGATTCATCTAATACATCTTTGATGTAGTTAACTGTATATATAGAGTGTTCATTTTTACATTTTCTTTCTTTTTTACTTAATATTTTTCCGTCTTTTAATAAATATACTCTTAGTTGTTCTAATGATGTATCTAAATATATTGTAATCATATTACGTCTTCACAAACACTTACATATTTTTCTCCGATAGGTTTTAAAACTAAAATACGAGTATTTTCATCAATCATTTTAAATTCAATTTCCAATCTTTCTTTTGGTAGATTATCTTTTATTAAATCTGCCCATTCTATTATGCAGACTCCTCCTTTATCATAGTATTCAGATAATCCTAAATTATCTATATCATTACTAGTACGATATACATCCATATGATATAAAGGAAGTTCTCCATTGTATTCTTTGATAATATTAAAAGTAGGAGAAGTTACATCAACAATTCCCATCGCATGCGCGAATGCTTTGGCAAAAACTGTTTTTCCACTTCCTAAATCTCCAATTAAGCATATAACCATATTAGGAAATTTCTCTGATTCTATATTTTGGGCAAGTTCTATTGTTTCCATTTCACTATGTACTGTTATTTTATATGTATTCATTCATCATCACCTCTTTATAACTATTTTACCCAATTTCATTATAGCATATTTAAAACTTAATTAAAATATTTTTTACATTATTTACATATTTTAATTTAGACAATAACCTATACACTTTTTCATTATAAACATAATTTATATTGGGAGGAAGAAAAATGAGTAATTTTAATGATTATTATAACTATATGACTAATGGGTATAATAACGATTTTTATAATAATCAAAATAATTTTGATAATAATACTTTTCAAAATACGTTTTTAAATATGGATAATAATCCTAAACTATATAGTCCAAATGAAGGATTTACTAAAGGAAATATGTACGAAAACTTATATTATGGCTATAAAAATTATAAACCAATGCCTATTATTGCAAATAGTGAAAAAGAAAGTTTGTTAAATCAAATTCAAATGTATAAATTTGCAATGAATGATCTAGCTTTATATTTAGATATTAATCCTAAAAATAGTTCTTTAATTAAGTTATATAATGATTATTTGACTAAAAGTAAACAATTAATTAATAACTATGAAAAATTATATGGTCCTTTATGTAATGATGTATTAATGAATACTAGTAATTGGAGTTGGAATAATGCTCCTTGGCCTTGGGAGAGTGATAAGTAATGTGGAAATATGAGAAAATGACACAATATCCTATTAATATTAAGAAAAAAGACTTAAAGATGGCTAGATATTTAATTGAGCAATATGGGGGCGCTAATGGGGAGTTGGCCGCTGCTTGGAGATACTTAAATCAAAGATATACTATGCCTGATAATAAGGGGAAAGCTTTGCTTACTGATATTGGTACAGAAGAGTTAAGTCACGTAGAAATGATTTCTGCAATGATTTATCAGTTGACTAAAAATGCTAGCATTGAAGAATTAAAGCAAGCTGGTATGGATCTACATTATGCTGCGCATGGTATGGATTTGTATCCTACTGATGTTAATGGTGTGCCTTTTACTGTTGCATATTTTGCTTCAACTGGTGATCCAATTGCAGATTTATCTGAGGATATGGCTGCAGAACAAAAGGCTCGTGCAGTTTATGAAAATTTAATTGATTTGACTACTGATCCTGATGTTATTGGTCCTTTACTATATTTAAGACAAAGAGAAATAGTTCATTTTAATAGGTTTAAAGAATTATATGATGAATATGTGAAAAAGTATAAAAAGAAATAGCAAAGTTTTAATTGCTATTTCTTTTTGCATCTGCTTTTTTTCGTTGTTCTGTGTTTAATATTTCTTTACGAAGACGAATAGATATTGGAGTTATTTCTACTAATTCATCACTATTGATATAATCTAAACAATATTCTAAACTCATTAGACGAGGTCTTTTTAGTACTACAGTGTGGTCTGATCCTGCTGCTCGAGTATTTGTTAATTGTTTGCCTTTTACTACATTTACTGCTAGATCATTTTCACGATTACATTCTCCTACTATCATTCCTTCATATACTTCACAACCAGGCTCTATAAACATTGTTCCTCTATCTTCTAAATTACCTAGAGCATAAGCGGTTGCTTTTCCATTTTCCATAGAAACTAATACACCAAGTTTTCTTTTGCCTAAAGAGATATTTTGAGCAGGTCTATAATCTTTAAAGGTATGATTTAATATACCATATCCTTTAGTCATTGTCATAAAATCTGTATTAAATCCTATTAATCCGCGAGATGGCACTGTATAATTTAGTCTTACTAGATTATTAATATTAGTCATATTATCCATGATGCCTCCTCGTAATCCTAAGGCTTCAATTACATTACCAACATTTTCTTCTGGTACTTCTATTTGTACATCTTCATATGGTTCGCATGTAATATCATCTATTTGTTTTAAAATTACTTCTGGTTTTGATACTTGTAATTCATAACCCTCTCTTCGCATATTTTCAATTAATATAGATAAATGTAACTCTCCACGACCTGATACTATCCACGATTCGTTTCCACTTTGTTCTACTTTTAAACTTACATCTTTTTGAGTTTCTTTGAATAATCTATCTTTAATTTTAGATGCAGTAATTAATTTTCCTTCTTTACCCGCAAATGGACTATCATTAGTCATAAATGTCATTTTTAATGTTGGAGCATCTATTTTTAATATTGGTAATGCTTCTTCTTTTCCTACTTCGCAAATAGTCTCTCCTACTGATATATCTGATAAGCCTGCAATTGCAATTATGTCTCCTGCATGTGCTTCTTTTATCTCTATTCTTTTTAATCCTAAAAATCCAAATAATTTTTGAACACGAAATTGTTTTATGGTCCCATCTAATCTTACACATGATACCATTTGATTTTCTTTAATACTTCCAGATTTTACTAATCCTATTCCTATTCTTCCTACGTAATCATTATAGTCTAGTAACGCTGGTTGAAATTGTAAATTACCATCAATATTTACTTTTGGTTCTGGTATTTCATCTATTATTAATTTAAAAATATCATCATAATTTTCAGTTTGTGTATTAATATCAGAATCTAGACTAGCTGTTCCATTTAATGCTGATACATATGCTACTTTAAAGTCTAATTGTTCATCAGTTGCACCAAGTTCAATAAATAAATCTATTACTTCATCTAATACTTTATCTACTCTAGCGGTAGGTTTGTCTACTTTATTAATAACTACAATCGGTTTTACATTTGCTTCTAATGCTTTTTTTAATACAAATCTAGTTTGAGGCATTGTTCCCTCATATGCATCTACTAATAACATTACACCATCAACCATGTTCATAATACGTTCTACTTCACCGCCAAAATCAGCATGTCCTGGTGTATCTAAAATGTTAATTCGATAATCATTGTAATGAATTGCTGTTGTTTTAGCTAATATTGTTATTCCTCTTTCTTTTTCTATTTCATTGCTATCCATTGCTCTATCATCTATTTGTTCATTTTCACGAAAAGTGTTTGATTTTTTCAATAATTGATCAACAAATGTTGTTTTACCATGGTCTACATGAGCAATTATGGCTATATTTCTAATTTTCAATGTCATCACTTCCTATCATTTTTCTTAATACTTCTTTAGAATCATTATAAGTTATTAGAGAAAATGCTTCCTCAATACTAACCCATTTTACATTGCTTACTTCCTCAAGTTGTGCTTTTAAACTACCTCCTTGTGATTTTGCTTTAAAGAAAACAACATCCTTTATAATATCAACTCTAGGACTATATGTAATAACTATTCTTTTACTTTCATCTATTTCTATTTTTATTCCTGTTTCTTCATAAACTTCTCTTTTTGCAGTTTCCACTTCTGTTTCATTTAACTCAACATGTCCTTTAGGAAAACATACATGTCCATCATTATGTTTTACTATTAAAACTTCTTTTTTATCATTAAACACTACTGCTCCACACGATTTTTCTTTTTTCATATAAACTCCTTATCATTATATCATAATACTTAAATTAATCAAAATAAATATGACTAGCATATTTATCTTTTTTTGACTAAGTTTCTTTTCTTATTTTCTTCTCTTTGTTCCTCTATTTGTTTTGAATATTTTGCTTCTTCCATGGTAATTATTTTATTATAATATTTAGAAGACATATTATGTGATTTTAATTTATAGTTTTTATCATTTAACTTTATATAAAACTCATCTATTCCTGCTTGATAATAAGCAGTTTGTAATGCGTGTAATGTATATAATCTTCCCATATTTAAACTTTCAAAATTCATAATAATATTATTATTGTTGTTGATAGAATTATAAAAGTGCTTTTCCATTATCATAAATTTTAAAAACATATCATCAATATAATTAGCATGAATATTTAATTCTTTTGCTAATAAAAGTAAATTATCTACATCAATATTTATTTCAATATTTTCTTCTTTTGCTTTAGCCTTTAACTTTTCAATCAACACTTTTAATTTACTTGCTTTATAATTACCAAGTGGAATATTCAAATCATAAGCTATTTTACTTACTAACTCATTTTTAATTTTACTAATTATAATAGTAGATAACATATCTATATCCATACTATTAGCATTTCTTATCATATGACTAAAACTGTACATAATATCACTTCTTTCTGTAGTGAATATTTTACATCGTACAACTGTATTTGTCAAGTTTTTTTGTTATTTTACTTATAAAAGAATAATTCTATAATGAATTATTCTACTTTATATTTTGTAAATCTATTGGTTTATTTAACATAACAAATTTATCAAATCTTAATGCTTTATCTTCATTTAAACTAATTCTATAAGCATTATTTGATACATAAACTTTTTCATTAGTTATATTTGTTATATAATATTTATCAGTCTCTTTATCATAATATTCTAAACTATTATTATTATTCACTATAACATATGACATTGGACTAAGATTTATCTTTTTTCCCTCTATGTCTAAAATAGAAGCTTCTGGAAAGAAATACAAGTCATATCCATCATATAATACTAAATTAGCAACCTCTTTATCATAGTCAGTTGTTTTTAATTTATATGCTGTATTTGATTCATCATATTCAATAGAAGAATAAATAGGAAGTCGTACTTGCTTATAATTTTCATAAACAAATAATGCTGTCATTTCCTTTGGAAAAATAGCTTTATTTTCAATGTAAACCACATTAGTTAAATCCATATTTTTACTAGGGGTTATATCAATTATTTCCTTTTTTCTATTTATTTTCACATCATAAGTATCATTTATTTTTGTTCCTGCAAAGTGGGTATATCCTTCTTCTGTTTTAGTTTCAGAATAGTTATTATATAACTTTTGAATATTGTAAATAGCATATGTTAGAAGCAAAACAATAATTAAGCATATTGGTATTAATATTACATAATGTTTAATAACAAACTCTTTTATTTTTTTCATTATTTTTCCTCCCTATGGCATAGCTATTTTATAACTTATATTACTATTTATAGTATAACCTTGATATACTATATTAGATAAATATACTGTTACATAACTACCAATATCATCATATTCAAAATATCCCTCTATGCTATCTTTACCATTTAATGTAGATGAATTTATACTATTAGTAAGTTCTAGTTTACCATTTTTAAGATCTGATACTAAATTTACATTGACACTATCTAGTTTATAATCTTTATCCAATGATAATTTGTAATAAATTCTATCAGAAGTTACTTTTGTTATCTTTAAATCAAGTTCAGGACTTCCCATCATAACACTTGCCTCATCAAATTGTTCTTCAACTCTTTTGTTATTATCATAATAACTATACTTGAAATTCAATTTATATGTAACATTGGCTCTTAATCCTGGTATTACTAAATTATTTGTTGTTTTATCAAAATAACTTACTGCCACTAATGTATTGTTAGAATCATATATTTCTACAAAAACTGATTCATATTCATCTAATGGATCATATATTACATAATCAACATTTATATATCCCACTGATGCTGTTACTGATATAATTGATGTTGTTTTAGTTGCATCTATAAAATGATCTGTATTATTATTATCTTGTTGTTGATTATTGTTTTGCGATCCATCTTGTTCATTATTTTGATTATTATCTTCTTCTGGTGGTGTTTGAGTATTTCCTCCTGCTCCTTGTTGTTGATTTTGTTCGTCTTCATCAGTTGAAGGTTTAGTCTCTTCTATTTCTTCTGCTTTTACATATTCATTTGTACTTCCTATTATCTTCTTTAAATCAACTTCTTCATTTTCTATATACAATTTCTCTAAAGCTATATCAAATGTATAAGTGGATGTTTGTATCTGCGTTTCTTTGAAAGTTTTTAGATTTAGAGTATTATTGTAAAGTTGTGCATTACCACTTTTATCTAATTCTACAATTAAATAATTTGTTGTATTTAATTCACCATTAGTAGTTCTTATTACTTTATCTACTATTAAATATTTTCTGTCTGCAATTTTGTAAAATTTAGATTCATTTATATTTACTAAAGTTTCATCTTCATGTACTATCACTTTATCTTCACCTTCAGATGTTACTTCATAATATTTTCCATATAAATTCATTTGTGATTTTTTAGGATTATATATAATTGCATTATTTCCCAATAAATACATCTGATCTCGATACATTAAATAATACATATCATTCCATTTTATTTTTAAAATGCCATCTTCATCTAATTTTACTAAATTTTTATCTTTATCATACATAACGGATCCTGCATCTATATCATAATGTATTTTTCCATTGGTTATTACTTTATTTATAAAGAAAGAAAATATGACAATTAGAATAACACTTGCAATTAATATTATAAACATATACATTTTATTTTTTTTATCATATTTTCTCATTTTTATTCCTCCTATCCAACGGTAATATATTTAGAATTATTACTTGTAGATATTGCTTGATATTCTCCATTTTCATCTGTTATATAAAATTGGAATGTTATCATATATGTTGTTTTTGGCTCTAATTTTATATTTTCATCATCTAAAACTAATGTATAATATCTATCTTGATTACTACCTTCAATCATATTAAACATTTTATCCATTCCTTCACCAATGGTATAAGTATTTGTAGTTATTGGTGTGCTTTGTCCTTCTTTTGTTATTGTATAATCCATTTTAGTGATATTTGTTAAATTAGAACTACTAAAGAAATTCATTGTAATACTATTAGAAGTAGCATTAATAGCTAATTCTCCTAGTGATACACCATAAATACCAGAAGTATAAATTGAATAATTATAAATATTTGTTTTATTTATATATTGATTATAATCTGCTCCATTTAATTCAGCTTCATCTCTTAATGATTTGTTATTCATGTATGTTGTTAAACTTACTTCTAATGTATATTCTCTATTTGGAACTAAATTAGCAATAACGTTATATTTATCAACTTCATCTAAAGTAGTTGCAAATTTTATTGTTCTTAATTCTTCAACATCAATATTTTCAATTTTAGCAACTTCTGATCCATAACTATCTAACAATCTAACATTATATGTTCCATTTGGAATTACTTTATCATCATCTGTAATTGCTATATTGTATTCTAATGAATATATATAGTTTGAATCAACAATTTCTGTTTTTGCACCTTTAGTAACTGTTATACTTGGAGAAATTAATTCTGCTAAGTTTATGTAATCGTTATATATTTCTACTTCTTCTTCTTGTTGTGATGTTGTCGTTTTAGCAAGCAATTGAATTTTAAAATAATCATCTCCAAATATAGTATCATAGTTTGTTATATCAAAATCAATTTTATTATTTATCTCTAACGTTTCATTAGTTATTGTTTTAGTATCCACGATTATGTCATTTTCTATTAAATTGATTACTAAATCATAATTTTTAGTTACATTTGTAATTTCATTGTTCAATGTTAGATCTAAATTAAGATTTCTATTTAAGTATTTTTCTTCACTACTACTTGATTTATGAGTAGCAATCATATCTCCATATAACTGACTACCACTTAATGTTTTAAATTTATATGTTGTTGGTACACAGCTAGATGTTTCGCAAATTAAAGTATCATTTAATTGAACATAAGTTTTTCCATTCTTGTCTAAATATGCAAATATCTTATATGTATATGTAGTATCATCATCCAAATTTTCAATTGTAAAATTTGTTGTTCCTGTTGTGCTAATTTCTATTTTTTTAGTATCTATTTTACTCGAAGTATCTTCATTATATAATTCAACATAATAGTAATATTTTCCATCATCGTCTGCAATAAAATCTTTTTTCAAGACATTTTCTGTAATACTTGAAGATGTTATTGAAATATCTGCTCCATTTATAATTGGATTGTATGAAGTAGTTATATCAGGTGTAATACTATAAAATTTAAAAGTGTTATTTGAACTTTCATCTATATTTATTTGCTTTTTATCCACAGTTTTGAAATTAATAGTATAATTACCATTTTTATATCCTTCATTTGTTCTTGTTAGACTTATATTTAATTTTTTAATTCTTGCATCCTTATAATTTAATAAATTATTGTTATATATTAAATTATATAAATTAAATGTCGATTGATTTGTTTCATAATAATATAAATCTTTTGGTAATTCTGATTCTACTAAATTAGAAGCATTATTTAATACTAAATAAGTTCCTTGTCCTGTTTCATTGCTATTTTGTTGTACCAAATATCCATATTCTGATGGTTGTGCAATTAAACCTGTATCATAATATCCATATAAATTTACACTTAATGTGCGATCTGGAAAATCTTCTATATCTCTATAATGATAATCTAAATATTTAATGCATCCAGAATTTGGTTCACAATCTTGTAATTCAGAGAAAAATCTATTTCTAATTGTTACAGTATTACTTTTTACTTCTAATTCATAAGTACTTATTCGATCAATTATTTTTCTTGCATTTTCTGTATCTAATATTTTAAGAGTTATTTTATTACTTGTTTCATTATTTTCTAATATATAATGCAAATTATAATCATCTAAATTATAAAATCCATCAAATGTATAATTAGTTTGATAATCTATTTTTACATCCTGCTCTTCATTAGCAGTCTTATTAATGGCGTTTTTATAATATATACTGTATTTTGAACCATTTGATAAATTAGAAATTGTAAATTCTGCTCCTTTATTTAATGTAAGTGGAACTTCATATTCTGTATCATCAATGCTATAATATAATGAATAATTTTCTTTCCCTTCTTCTTTATATAAGGCGACATCTCTATCATACATTGTATATGCATAAGTAATAGAGTTTTCTGTACTTGATACAATGTTCAAATAAAAGTCCGGTGCTTGTTTATTGGCAACAACTGGATCAGATTCTACGTATTCTCTTTGTATTCTTCCAGGATAATAGTAATCTGTTGTATTATCTTTGCCATCGTCTACTGTTATGTAAAATCTAAATTTGTATTTATTCCCACGATATAATACAATATTTCCATTGCTATTTACTATTGCATCTTTTTTATAATAATCTGTTCCTGCTTGATAATTAAATGTTTTTGTATAACTTCCTGTTAATTCATTCATCTTTTCACTACTTAAATCATGACATTCTCCTGTTGTCATTGAACATACTCCCATATGCATATAGTAATTTGCATTTGGGTATAAAAGCGCTAAATTTTCAGAATCATAGTTAGCAGTTACAATTGCTCTGTCCGCTACATTATTTACATTTCTTATTTCTACATCCATCCAAGGATCACCTAGGATATCATCTGCTCGAAGATCTGTATTTATTTCAAATATGTATTTATTGTTTTCTACAGCAATGTTATTTATACCTGCACTATCAGTCGCATTTGTTATTTCAAAAATGTAATATCTTGTTAACAAACCATTTGTTTGTGCTTTTAATTTATCAATGTCCATATTAAATGTATTAGTTGCACTAATTATGAAATTATTATCAAAGAAATTTTTCTTTATTTCATCCGTATAATCAACGGTTCCTACTTGCTTTCCATCTTCTATATTTTCAGTATTACTTGCGTATACATTGATTGTTAAATTAGTTAGAGCATTTATTTCTGCTTGTGAATTATTACTAGATGCTAATTTATTACCTCCAAGTGAAAATACTTGCTCAACTGTACTTATTTTCTCATCGCCCCAATTTACTGTTAGTGGAACAATACTTTTAGTAGAGGCATTCATACTTTCTCCTATTTGTACGCATTCTCCTTGTTCATACATAGTAGCATCACAAGATTGTAAACCATTTCCATCTTTAAAATCTACTCCCCCAAAAACTTCTATCATATAATTTGTATTGGCTTTTAGTCCCGTAGCTTCAAAGCGATAATTTAGATTTACTGGATCAAAGTTTGCTTCTACGGTTGAATAATTTAGTGTTGTTGTTCCTGTTTCATAATATCTTATATATATTTTATTTGGAGCATTATAACAATTTCTTCCTTCAATTGGAATAGTACAGTTATCATCTGCAATTTTTATTTCTCCAGATAAAGTATTAAATGTTGTTTTATCACTGTCTAATGCAAAGCTTACTGATGGTACTGCACCCGCTACAAATGAGTTGCTATAACCACTATTGTATTCTACATCTTTTTCATTGTCATTATATTCTACTACTACCATATAACGATAGCTTTGTCCTGTTATTAGATTTTTACCATCGATTTCTAAGTCAAATGGAGTACTATCTTTTTTCTCTATGGCATCCATTACAGGATCTTTGCCACCTTCGCCTGTAACACTATTGTATTTATAAATGTAATAGCGATAGCCAGTTATTGCTTTATCTTCGTCAATTACTTCTCCAATATCAAAAGTTACTTTTGTCATTTCTTTATTTACAGTTGCTTTTACATTTGTTACAATTGGTGATTTTTTAAGTGTTTTTGCATCTAGTGTTATTGTATAATCTCCATTTTCACGATAATTATTACCTTCTTCAACATCAGTATATATTACGTTATTATATGCTATGTTGTTTAACACTATTTTATAATCACTATTAGATTGTAAGTTTTCAAATGTTATTTCTTCATTTTCGCGTGAGACTGTTATATTTTTTCTTTCTATTTCATTATTTTCATGATCAAATATACTTATATCATATCCCTTTACTGCATTGGTATTTCCTACTGTGGCATTTACTGTTATACTATCTTTAGTTACAAAACTTTTTTCTAATTTTATATCTAGTCCCTCTGTTACAAAAACTCTTTGGAAGTATTGTTTATCATAACTTACATCTTCATTAGTATAATTACCTGTTATTGATACTATATAATTTGTATCTGGTGATAAACTGCCACTTGGTGTTGATATTGTTACTATATTACTTATATCATCTATAGTTGTTCTATATACTGTTTGTGCTGTTTTCATATTAATTACAGCTACGTTTAAACTACCTTGTATTACTTTGTATTCATCTATTATTTGTAAATCTAGATCCATTTTATTTGCAGTAATATTCGCTTCAATTATTTTAAATATAGGGTTTTTTGTAATTGTTACTTCCTCAGTTGGAGTATTTGGATCTTCTTCATCTTCATCTGGAGGAGTTGTTTCTGGTTGCTGTGGTGTTTGTGGTTGCTGATTATCTTCTGTTGCATTTCCATCACCGTCTCCACTTCCTGATCCATCTCCATCACTGCCTTCATTATTTTCTTGTTCTTCTGGTGGTAATATTTCAATATTTTCATCACCATTTATTGTCATTTGATCAAGTGATATTTTAGCTTCATCATTGTAATATATATATTTATCTCCTAAATTAATTACTGTATCTTCTCCTATATAAATATAACTCTTATCCGCTGTAGTAGTTCTTGTATTAATTCCATCTGATATTACTACTACTCCATCTTCTACGTATGTTAGTTCAAAAAAACTTCCTACCGCTTGCGATATCATCATATCTGCATTACCTGATAATCTTGCACTTATATTTTCAGAAGCAATTATATATTTATTTTCGCTTATTTTTCCTATCCAACTATTTATTTCTAAATCTCCATTAACGTTTTTAATATGATAGGCATTATTAATAAATTCAATTAATGATTTATTTGTTATATTATAATAAGGAATTATATCATCATTTATATTTTCAAGGTTTAAAATTACACCATTTTGTAAAAATGCAATATCACCATTGTCATAGTGAATAAAATTATCTAATGTTGCTTCTACTTTAGTCTTATTTTCATTTTTAAAGGTTAAATTTCCACTTATATTATGTCTGTATTCTTCACCTTCATTAAATTTATATACTTCTGTATTTCCGCTTTTATAAGATATTATATATCCGTTTTTAGTAAATGTCTGCTTATTATTCTGAGTCAAAAAGAAAACTCCAGCAATTAACAAAACTAAACTCAAGATACTTAATACCATTATTATCCCAAAACTTTTTTTTATAACTCCCATAAGTGCCTCCCTAGTATTATTTATTTAATTATATCATTTGCTTTTCTAGAAGTCAATTGCATTGTATTATTTTTTGAGTGCTTATGGGATGTAGTTAAAAAGTTTTGTCCAGCTCGATCTTGGCCTTGTTTCCTACTTCAACAGTATATTTCTCTATTTCCGATAGGCTTAAATTCGGATGGGTGCCACCCTATATGTTTTAATTATTGGAGTTTTCTTTTAACCATAACTCCATTAATTTTTTGTAATTCTTTTTTCTCTCCTTTCAACGTCAATATAACAAATATATGTTTGCTTGTCAACCTTTTTTTAATAAAAATAAATAAAAAAATTCAACCCTTTACTTTAAAGAGATAGAAGTCCAAAAAATGTAACTGATTTTTGAAAAATGATAACAAATAATTGAACTTAAAAATTTAAAATTAAAAAAACACGATTATTCCGTGTTATTTATCCAATAAACGTTGCATTTGCTCCTGTGCCTGCTGTTGAATTAAATTGAACTGTTCCTGCAAAATTACCACGATCGTAATTATTTTGCGACTTACCTGTATCACTTAACCAAATTAAAATATAAAATTTTGAACTACTTCCTGGTCCCATTACAAATGAAGTTTTCCAGTTTTGATCATTCATTGTATGAACTTTTCCAAATGGTGTTGCATCTGTTGCACTGTTAATTTCTGCCCACTTTAGATTAGTAAACTTGCTATTTTCTCCAACTGCATATAATTCTATTTTACTTGATAGTGTTGAAATTACATTACCAGTATTAGTTACTGTTATTTGATATAATTGGCATATTCCTTTACCATCTTCATCAACACATGAACCATTTGTAGTTCCATTTAATGCATTTTGTAAATTAGTATCTTGTGTTGGAAGCAAGCCAATCGTGTTATCACTCGTTACTCTTTCTACATTTAACGATAATCCTACATAAGCTGATTCTGGTGTTACAGTACTTTTACCTTTTGAGTTAGAATAAAAATACGAAAAGCTAATTGTTGCTGTTGAGATTAATATTACTATTATTATTACTGCTATATAAAGTTTTCTATACCCACTTGACATAATTTACCTCCTATTCTATTTCTATATCTTTATAATAGCAAAAAATAAATAAAATTGCAAGAGTAAAAAAAGAACATAATCTATTGACTATGTCTTTATGCACTAAATGTTGCAGATATTCCAGAACCATCAGCAGAGTTGAATGCTACGCTTCCATTAAAGTGTCCATAATCTGCTGAATTTTGAGCTTCGTTTAAGTTATCAATCCAAATAACTACATAAAATGTTTGATCTCCCTCTGCATTTAATGTTACATTAGATGCTATTGGGTTTTCTCCTATTCCATATGAAGTTGCACCTGGATTAACAGTAGTGCTATCAGTTAATACTTGCCATTTTAAATTAGCAAATGAACTTTCTTGTTCCTCTTCTTCATCTACACCTTGGTATGGCACTGCTTGTAGGTCTAATGTTCCAGTAACAGCTGCGATGCTATTACCTTCATTTATTACTTTAATTGAATAAATTTGACATATACTATTGTTATTACTATCTAAACAAGTTTTAGGATCTCCTGTTGCAGCCGTATCACCAGTTACTGCTTTTTGTAAATCAGTTGTATTTAAAGGAATTAACCCTCCTACTGCTCCTGTACTTAGATGAGTTACTTCTAGACTAAGACCTGTATTAGCAGCCTCACCTTGGATAGTATTAGTATCTTCAGCAGTTGCTGTAAAGTATGCAAATGTTGCTCCGATTATTGCTACTACTAAAGTTGCTACTCCGATTACACCGTAGAAAAAACCAGTTCCGCTTTTCTTTTCTTTTTCTTCCATTTTTATATCCTCCTTACATTAATAATGATAGCAAAAAATACTTTTTTATGCAACTGTTTTCTAAAAAAAATATTAAAAAGTATTAAATAATAAAAAAACATAATCTATTGACTATGTTTTTATGAACTAAATGTTGCAGATACACCTGCTCCATCAGCAGAATTGAATGTTACACTACCTGTAAATGAACCAGTATCATCTGATGATTGGTCTGAACTTAAGTTGCTGATCCAAATCATAACGAAATATGTTTTGCTTCCACTAGCAGTTAATGATGCTCCAGTGTCTAGAGTTGTTGTAGCTATTGGATTATAAGTTGTTGTTGTTGATAATGAACTTGATTCAGTACCATTTAGTAATTGCCATTTTAAGTTTGCAAATGTTGTACCTGTTATATTTAAAGTACCATTTACAACTGCTGTTGCAGTACCATTGTTAGTAACTGTTATTTGGTATACTTGACATACTGTATTTCCATTTTTATCTACACACATTTTACTACTTGTAGCAGCATCACCTTTTAAACCTTTAGAAACATCAGCACCATTCATTGGAATTAATCATCTAGCTGCATCTGTACTAACTTTTGTTACGTCTAGATTTAATCCAATTTGTGCAGCATTACCTTTGATTATAGTGTCGTTAGTAGCTGTTGCACTAAAGTATGCAAATGTTGCTCCTATTATTGCAACTACTAATGTAGCCACACCTATTACTCCATAAAAAATTCCCTTTCCGTTATTATTTTCCATTTTCTATCCTCCTTACATTAATAATAATAGCAAAAAATATTTTTTTATGCAATATATTTTTTAAAAAAAATTAAAAAAGTTTGAATTTTTTATCAAACTTTTTCTTTTTTAACTAAATGTAGCTGATATACCCGCTCCATCTCCAGAGTTGAAGGTTACACTTCCTGTAAATGAACCAGTATCTGTTGATGTTTGGTCTGAATCTAAGTTGCTGATCCAAATCATTATATAATAAGTTGCTGAACCATTGTTAGCTGCTAGTGTTGTTCCATTTACTAAAGTTGTTGTTGATACGGGATTATATGTAGAATTTGTTGATAATGCATCAGGTCCTGTTCCGTCTAGTAATTGCCATTTTAAATTAGCATATCCTGTTGCAGTTATGTTTAAAGTTCCATTTACTATGGCTGCTGAACTACCAGTGTTATTTACAGTAATTGAATATACTTGACATACTGTATTTCCATTTTTATCTACACACATTTTACTACCTGTAGTAGCATCTCCTTTTAAACCTTTAGCTATATCTGCGTTGTTCATTGGAATTAATCCTCCAGCAGCATCTGTACTAACTTTATCTACACTAAGATTTAGTCCTACTGTAGCTGCAGTACCTTGGATTACATTATTGTTAGTAGCTGTTGCACTAAAGTATGCAAATGTTGCTCCTATTATTGCAACTACTAATGTAGCTACGCCTATTACTCCATAAAAAATTCCCTTTCCGTTATTATTTTCCATTTTCTATCCTCCTTACATTAATAATGATAACAAAATAATAAAAAAAAGCAAGTATTTTATTCTGTTCTTAACGCTTCTACAGGATCTTTTTTACTTGCTAATTTTGCAGGAATGAAACCTCCAATTAGTGTTAAGCTTATACTTACTATCATCAATATTAATGCATGTAGAGGATTAAGCTGTGCCACATTTTCTAAATTAGTTAAATTTTCTAGCAATATATTAGCTGGAACTAATAATATACAAGTTATTAATATTCCTATTATTCCAGATACTAGCCCTATTATAAATGTTTCAGCATTAAATACTCTTGTTATATCTTTTTTCCTAGCTCCTAATGCTCTTAGTATTCCTATTTCTTTAGTTCTTTCTAATACACTTATATAAGTAATTATTCCAATCATTATTGATGATACAATTAATGATATTGCAGAAAAAGAAATTAATACTATTGTTACAGCATTCATTATATTACCTGTTAATGATGATACCATTTGAGCCATATCAGTATATTGTATTGTGTCTTTTTCTTCTTTTTTTTCATTGTATTTGTCTAAATAACTAATTATATTATCTTTAGATTCAAAATCTTTTGGGTATATGTATATTGCTACTGGCGTTGTTTCTGCTCCTAAATAACTTAATATTGTTTCTTTTGTTTCATCTTCTGTAAATGGCTGATTAGTTAATACATTATAATCACTTTCTTTTTGATCATTGACAATACTTGATCCTTTATTATTTTCTATTACTATATCTGTTAGTGCATTTGTATATGCTATAGCACTAGTTGAAGTCAATATTTCTTTATCTTCTTTTCCTCTTATTATTGCTTGTACTTTTATGGTAATACTATTTTCATTATTATATAGTGCTTCTAAATCTTGATTAGGAATATAAAACTCATTTACTTTTTTGTAATAATCATCATTCAATACTAATTTTAATTCTTTGTTCAATATATCTTCAAAGTCTACTTCATCTTCGCTTGTAAATCCTAATTGTTTTAGTGTTGATGCGTATACTCTATTTTTTGGATCAACTTGTAAAATCAAACCAGGAGATGACGTGTCTATTTCTCCTGCTAGGACATCATAGTTTGTTTCTAACATTTCTGATGTATTATCTTCTTTTGTTGGAATTAACGTCCATGGCATTAAACCTGTTGTTGAATTTACTAATTGATATCCTGTTTCTTCGTTATAGTTTATGATATTAAAATTAGTTGCAGTTTGATACGAAATACCTGATATATCTTTTTGACTTATTTTTTTTATATAATCGACATATTCATTTGATATATTATTAGTGTGCATCATCGTTGTTTCTAAATCGTCTTGGACAAATACTTTTTTATCAGTAGGATATTTTTCTAAATTATTGTTGTCCTCTATTACTTTGGCTATATTTTCCTCACTCATACTCATTGCTTGTTCACTAATTATAATCGGAGATTGTGATAATGTTTCTCTTTCAAATTTATCTATTTGTATATCAAATCCATTTGATAGTGATAATATCAGAGCTATTCCTATTATCCCAATGCTAGAGGCAAATGCTGTTAGCGCTGTTCTTCCTTTTTTTGTTTTTATATTATTAAATGATAAGTTTAATGCAGTTAAAAAATTCATTGATGTTTTTTTTATGTGAATCTCTTCTTTATTTTTTTCTTTTTTCTTAATCGGTTTTGAATCGCTAATTAAGCTACCATCTTTAAATTCAATGATTCTTGTAGCATAATTTTTAGCAAGTTCTGGGTTATGTGTTACCATTATTACTAACTTATCTTGTGCTATTTCTTTTATTAAATCCATTATTTGCTTACTAGTTTTTGTATCAAGTGCTCCTGTTGGTTCATCTGCTAGTATTATTTCAGGGTTATTTACAAGACTTCTTGCTATTGCTACTCTTTGCATTTGTCCACCAGATAATTGATTAGGTTTTTTATGTATATGTGATTTTAAGCCTACTTTTGTTAATGCTTCGATTGCTCTTTGTTTTTTTTCTTTTTTATCTACACCACTTAAAGTTAATGACATTTCAACATTTTCTAATATTGATATGTGATTTATAAGGTTATAGCTTTGGAATATAAAACCTATACAATTATTTCGATATGCATCCCAATTACTATCATCAAATTCTTTTGTTGATTGATTGTTTATTATTAAATCTCCATTATCGTATCTATCTAATCCACCTATTATGTTTAGAAGTGTTGTTTTTCCACTTCCTGATGGACCTAATATTGCTACAAATTCGTTTTTTCTAAACTCTATAGTTACATCTTTTAAGGCGTGTTGTTTAAACTCTCCTGTTTTATAACTTTTGTTGATTTTTTTTAGTTTTAGCATATATTTTCCTACTTTCTACATTGTCTTTAAAATGAAATTATTAAATAATTCCTTTCGGTTATAATTATATAGGGTTTAAGTTTCAAAGTCAATAAAATCACATAATTTCCCAAAATTATTAATCTAGTAGTTATATTCATTATTTTTTATGTTTAATATGTTTTATATTTTATTTTAATATTTATAACTTTTACATTTATATCTTTAATATAGTTTATAAAATTTTTTTAAATTTATGATTAATCTACAATATTATTTACAATATTAATAACTATAAATTACTATATAAATTACTATAAAATTAATGATTATAAATTACTATATAAATTACTATAAATGTTAATAGAAA
>CALVVX010000005.1 GCA_944364015.1 uncultured Bacilli bacterium
AATTCGTTCTAATAATTCATCAAAATATTTTGCATCATACTTATTTCCTCTAATAAATCGCTCATCATTTAATGCAACCCCTTTAATCATATACTCTTTTAATATTTTAGTTGCCCATATTCTAAATTCTGTTGCTTTTTTAGAATTAACACGATACCCAACTGCAATTATTGCGTCTAAATTATATATTTTGGTTTTGTTGCTATATACTCATAAACATTATTCAATATGTCCGTTTGATCATCAATACCATCATTATCTTTATCTATACTACTCGTATAAGTTTTGATATTAAAATCTTCATTACTATACATTTTGTGTGGTATATAATTAAGCACATATAAGAAATAAATAATGATAGAAACTAAAACTAAAAAACTAATAAGTGTAATTGCTATTATCTTTTTTTCATAATACTCTCACTTTTAAAATATTTTTATATAATTTATCTTTCTTATTACTTCTTACTCTCAATATACTCTGCAATCTTTTTATCCTGCTTTTTCAAACTTTCAACAAATCTAGGTTTAAATTGATCTAAATATTCAATAATTAAATCTGCGTATTTTTCAATATTTTCATCATATATGACATTTTTAAAATATTTAGTAACGTTTTTCTCTGTATTGATTCTATCTAAATAAAAAGCTAACAAATTAGTATTTCCTATTTTCTCTTTTGCGGCTAAAACAATAGAATATAAATTCTCTCTTGTAACATCATATCTAGGTTTTAATCCTCCTGCTCTAGAAAACAATATGACAACACAACCAATAAAAAGTTGAGCTGTTCCATCTTTTGGAAAAGTTTTATTCGTAAACTCTATTAAACTTTCCATATTATTATTTTTTTCATAATCATCATATAACTCCATTAAAATTCTATTAATCATAAGATGCCTCCTTTCTAAAACTAAAGTATAAAACAAAGAATATTAAATCTTTATCAACCATACTTCTAAATCTATTATATTATATCATGTTTTTACTCAAAGAAAAAGTAGATAAAAATCTACTTGCAGACTGTTGACAAATAGGTATATAAATTGCTTATTTGTCTTTTTTTCTTCCAACCTTTTTCTATTTAGATTATAACATTGTAATATTGTTAAAGTCAATGTTAATTTTTTAATTTAAATAAAAAAACTAGTTTTACCTAGTTAATCTATAATTCCTAATTTATTTAATGGCCAAAATCTAAAGCTTACTTTACCGACAATACTAGATTTAGGAACTAATCCATAATATCTACTATCTGCAGATACTTTACGATTATCTCCTAATACTAAATAGTAATCTTGTGGTATTTTATCATCTTGGCATTTTTTGTTAATGTCTTCTTCAGTTACTATTTCATTTTTTTTAAGGGATGCTGCACATATATCTTTTAAAGTAAAATCACTGGTTTCATTAGTAGCATAGTTATCTTCGGTTTCTTGATCGTTTATATATAGTTTGTTATTTTTATATTCTATTTTTTCACCTGGTAATCCATATACTCTTTTTATTATTTTCTCGTCTTTTTCTTGGATTACAACTATATCATATCTTTCTATATTGCTTATCTTATAACTTATTTTATTTAATAGTAATAATTCATTATCATATAAAGTATCTTCCATAGATGGGCCGTCTACCACTACAGGAGTTATAAAAAATGTTCTAATTATTACTACAACTACTACTATTACTATATAAGGATATATTTCTTTTAAAAATTTCTTCATTCTTTTTCCTTCTTTCAAAAAAGAGATAATAAATGATTTTTATTATCTTCTTTCTTTTATTTTATATTGTTTTTTTCTTCTTCTTAAGAAGTATAATTTAGCACGTCTTACTTTTCCTTTTTTTGTAACTGTAATATATGCTACATTTGGACTGTGTACTGGAAATGTCTTTTCAACTCCTATTCCAGAAACCATTTTTCTAACTGTAAATGTTTCTGAAACGCCACTTCCTTTGCGGGAAATAACTGTGCCTTCAAAATTTTGGATTCTTTGTTTATCTTTTCCATTTTTTCTTTCGATAATTTTACATCCTACAATTACAGTATCTCCTACTCTAAATTCTTCTAGATTAGGTTTTAATTGTTTAGATGTAATTTTAGTAATTAAATCCATTCTCAATTTTCCTCCTTTATAACCAACAATCTTAATTAAATCAGCGGATTGCTTTTTTTGACATTATTAATAATAACATAATTTTTTGATTTAGGCAAGTGTTTTATTTTATTTGTTTTATATTAAAAATATTATATATTTTTTCTAATATAAAATACATTACTGTAGTATAGATAACTGTGGCAAGAATGCTATGAAGTAAGATATTTACTAGTAAAATAATGGTATAGTCATTATAGTTAACTATGTTTAATATTACAAAGGTTATAATATGATATAAAAATATTGATACAAGTGAGGTTATGTTTGCCATAAGAAGATTATTTGGTAATATAAAATTTAATTTTTTTACTATAAAATATATTATTGTAAATATTACTATATTTAATAAAAATGTTGATGTATAGGCTATATCAAAAAATATTGCTGTTATTAATGACAATATTATATATTTTTTTTGATTATTAAAATACGGGAATAATACTACTAATATTACTAAAGTATAAATTGTTGAAAACAGGCTTGGACTATTTAGACTATAGGAAGTTATATTTGATAAAAAGTTATCTAATAAAAATGATATGATTACTGATATTATTGCTATTATCACTTTGTTTTATCCTTTCTTTTTAGTATTGTTACATAGTTAATATCATCAAAATCTGCACTTGGGGTTACTTTTATTAATTTTGCTAAATCATATTCATCTGTAGTAATGCTATCAACACTTCCAATTAATATACCGCTTGGGAAAACGCCTCCTAATCCACTGGTGTATACTTTATCGCCGATGTTTACTTTTTCTGTGTTACTTATTCCTTCTACTTCTAGTTTATTTTCTTCATAACTATAGCTTTTTATTAATCCGTTTAGTTTGTTTTCTCCATTGCTAATTGATACTGATATTTTATTATTTGTATCGCTAGTGGTTATTAATCTTACATCTGCAGTAAAGGTTGTTGTTTTAATTACTTTTCCAATTAATCCTGTTGAATTTACTACAACCATATCTTTTTCTACGCCATTATATGTTCCTTTATCTATTGTTAAAGTGTTATACCAATATCCAATATTTCTGCTTAAAACAGTTGCATTTAATTTTTCATAATCTGTTAATACAAAGTCTATGTCTAATTCTTCTTTTAGTGCTTCAATTTCTCTTCTTAATTCTATATTTTCTGTTTCAATTGCTTCAATTCTATCGATGTTGTTTTTTAAACTGTCATTTTCTTTTCTTACATCTTTTAAATTGTTGAAATCATCTACTAAAGATCCTATGTAATTAAATGGAGTTAATATTATTTTTTCTCCAAATGTTACTGCATCTTTTAATAAAGATTCGACTGTATTTAACTTTCTATCTTCTTTTAGTGTTTTAGAAAATATTATTAATATTATGACTAATAGTATAACAATTGTTAAAATTATATATCGTGGCGATATTTTTTTATTGCGTATCTTCATATTTATCCCTCATTTATCTATATAATTATTATTTGAAATTCCTATAAAATTATATCATTTTTTGTTAAAATTTACAATTAAATTTTATTATTCTCAAAGTAACTGTAATATTTTTCTTTACCTATTATTAAATGATCTACTAAAGTAATATCATGTAATAGTCCTATTTGTCTTATTTTTTCAGTTATTGCATTATCAATTTTACTTGGTGTTGCATCTCCTGATGGGTGATTGTGAATGCATATGATTGACGATGCTGATAATAAATAAGCTTCTTTAAATATTTCTCTTGGGTGTGCTATTGTAAAATTAATGCTTCCTACAAATAATCTTTTTTTAGATATATACTTCTTTTTACTATCTAAATATATTACATAAAATTCTTCTTGCTTTTTGTCTTTAAATAAATAAGAAAAATAGTCTACTATATTTTTAGAATTAGTACATTTTATCATTTGTTCAATTGTGATGTTTTGAAATATTCTCTTACCTAGTTCTACTACTGCGATTAATTCTGTTGCTTTTGCAATCCCTAGACCATTAATTTCAATTAAATTTTGATATGATATTTTTTTAAGTTCAGTAATATTATTAAATTTGCTTAAGATTTCTAGTGATAGTTGTTTTACATTTTTTTCTTTAGTTCCTGTTTTTAAAATTATTGATAATAGCTCTTCATCTGATAAGTTATCTGCTCCAAAGTTTATTAGTCTTTCTCTTGGCTTTAATGAATTAGGTATGTTTTTAAATTTCATAGTTCCTCCTGTTACGTTTTTTTATAATATTTTATTATTTCTTAATTATTTTTTTAGATAAGTGTGATATAATTAAGTAAAGGTGGTGTGATATGAAGAAATTAATTGTTGGTGTTGGTATTTTTGTTATCGCGGTGGTCGCTTTTGTTACTTTAAAATGCGATGATATTATATATTGGTATAATCATTCTTTTAATAAAGATGAGTATGTTAGTATTGCCCCTAATAATTATTTTGTTGAAGATAATTTTTTGTATGTTAATAATTATAATAAGAGTGAAGTTTTTAATCGTCGACAATTAATTGATTTTATATATTTTTTCATTAATTCTGGCGTAGATAGTATTAAAGGTTATTGTAATAAAAATTATACTGAATGTGTTAATGATATTGAGTTAATTTCTTCAAATCAAGAAACTTTATCGATTTTAAATAATTTTGTACATCCATATAATAGCTTTTCAGAAATTGAAATTACATATAATGCTAAAGGTGATTTTACAATTAATATTAAAAAATTATATACTAATGAGCAAATAAATGCTGTTAATCAAATTGTTGATAAATTTATTAAAGAGAATATTTCTAATGATATGACTACAAGAGAAAAATTAAAAAAGGTTCATGATTATATAATTGATACTACTGATTATGATACTTATAAAACCGATGATATTTATGATGATACTTATTTTTCAGAAAATGCTTATGGTGTATTAGTAGAACATTATGGTATTTGTAGTGGTTATTCTGATGCTATGGCTATATTTTTAGATAAACTTGGAATTATTAATTATAAAATTAGTAATAAAGATCATATTTGGAATTTAGCTTTTGTAGATGGAAAGTGGTTACATATCGACCTAACTTGGGATGATCCTGTTAGTGAGACTAATATTAATCGTGATAATTATTTTCTTATTACTACTAATCAACTTAAAGCTTTAAATGATGATTCACATGATTTTAATAAACATATTTTTCAAGAGGCTTAACCTCTTGAACTTTTTTATTTATTTGGAATAAAATATTATAGGTGATTTATATGTTTAACAAACTTTTAAACCTTTGCCGTTTTTGGGCGGGATTACGTTTAGTTGGATTAATTACTTGTCTTATTTTAGTAGTTATTACTTTATATCAAATGATTATTTCTCTTTTTGTTCCTTGTTTTGCAAATGTTTTAATTTTGTTAATTGAATTTATTAGTTTACTTTGTATTAGTTTCTGGCTTATTTTTTGTTAAAAAACATTAGTTTATATGCTAATGTTTTGGTTTGTTGTAATTATTTATTAAATGTTGTGTTTTATATAGATAATCAAAGAAATGACTTATTTTAATACATAAATTATATTCGGTATCATTTAATTCTAATTTTTCTGGTATGGAAATAAAAATAAATAATAATAGTTTTTCTTCTTCTAATAATGTATATCTACTTTCATATGTATGAAATAAGTCTATAAAATCAAAATCTAGATAATGTTTTTTATAAAAGACTATTAAATCATAAATTGGCATATCAGTTTTTGATTTATTCCAACTAATTAGATATGGTTTATCTTTTTTTAATATATGTTCTATATCTATATTATTGTGCACTATTACTTGACGCATTCTTGTTTTATCTTGGATGTTTTGGTACCACTTTTCTATCGATTTTTGACAAAAGCTTATTGTTTTAAAAATTGTTGATATATTTCTTGCTAATAAATAATGAGCAGGAGACATGTATACTTCTTTTTCTATTGCATTTATTAGATTATTATAATAATTATATAAATATTCTAAATTATAATTTGTATCTTCATATATTTTTTTATAATAATCAAAATCTATTTCTTTATAATATGTGGTTTTACTATGTAATAGTGATAATACATACATAATATCTAGTGCCTTTTGTTCATTTGGTGTATTTGCATCTTCAATATATTCATAAACTTCATATTCTTCATTTTCATCTATTTTTTGTGGAAAATAGTCAAATGCTCTAGAATATAAATACTTATATATATCATCTATATTTTTATTAACTTTCTTTTTAAATACGTATATACCATTTGGAGTATTTATTATTTTAGTATTATTTTTAATAGTTATTTTACTGCAAAGTAAGTTGTTTTTTTTAATTAAACTGCGTAAGCTGTTATCCATTGTTAGTAGTTGGAATAATTATTTTATCTAGTGCTTTTATATCTTCTATGTTATTATATAGTGCAAGTATTTCTTTGCTAACATTATATTTTTCTATTATTTTTTCAATAGTATCTTCTTCTTTTACTATATATACATGATATGTTGCATATGTTTCACTTTCATCAATTGTATCAAAAATATTATAATTTTCTTGCGTGTCTTTATTATCTTGTTCAATATCTTTTACTTGAGTTTCATTTTCTATGGTCTTTTGCCTATTTAATACTTCTTTTTGTTCTTCTTTTTCTTCTGTATCTGTAATTGTTTGTATTGCTTCATCTTTTTTTAAATCACCATCTATAAATAAGTCTATATTTACTTTTAATATTTCATCATTTACAATTTTATAAGTAAAGTTATCTATATCTATAATCATATTTGTCGTATCATAACGGCTATCTAGTGCTATGTCAAAATCTACATCAAATGAGAAATTTTGACGATTAATGCTGCCTTCAGTTATTTTATAATCTCCATTTATGTGAAATATTCCACTTATTAGATCATCTTCTATTTGATTTATTTTATGTTCTAATGAAATTGAAGTTATTTCACATACTTTTGTTTTAAATAATAGTTCCTTTTCAAAGGGAATTATTTTTTTAATAAATACCACATCCTTTCATTAAAGAATATGATTATTTATTAATTTTATACTATAATTTCTTAAGTTCGTTATCCATTATTGAGTATAGATAAATATTGATGTTTTTGTCTGTTTTAGTTTTTATATAATTACGATATCCATTTAATTGGTTGATATAGTTTTCATCATCTATTTGTTTTAATTTGTAATCTATTATATCAATATATTTATCGTATTCAATCATTAAATCTATTATTCCATGATATTCAACGTCTTCAATGTCATATATAAATTCATATTCATGATATATTTTTGCTTTTTTTATATTTTTTAAAATTGGTTGTTTTAAAAATTGTAATATTTTTTCTTCTACAAATTTATCCTCTATTCTTTTTGGATTTTTAAAATCATAATTTTCTAAATATTTATGAAAGACTAATCCAAGTTCTATATTTTTTTGTTGTTGAATATTAAATATTTCACCTACTTTTTTTGAATAAGTTTTATTAGTTATTTTTTCTTTTGAAATATTTATATTTTTAATTTCTATCTCATTTTCACTATAACTTATTTTATCTTTATAATTGCTATTTTTTATTAAGTCATAATCTTTAGATAGGCCAATATTTTTAATATCAATTTCTTGTTTGTATGTTTCTAATTTATATGATAATGATCTTATTATATCTAAAAATGAACGATAACTATTTCTAATATCATTTGGTATTATAGTTTTATTGGTAAAATAGTTATAGTCTTCTTTTGGTAAAACCATTATCATTTTTTCTTTTGCTCTAGTTAGCGCAACATACAAAAGTCTTATTTTTTCTGATATTTCTTCTTTTATATAACTATCTTTTGCTAATTCTTTTTGAAATGTTACTTCTACTCCATCATCAATAAATGGTGTTATTATTCCGTATTGGTTATCATATAATATTTTCTCGTTTAAATCGCTGATGTTAAATTTATTATATAAATTAGCAAAATAACAAATGTGATATTCTAATCCTTTAGATTTATGAATTGTCATTATTTTTACAGCATCCCCATAGTCGTTGTTTATACTATATGTCATTTTATAATCTTCTTTGATCATTTTGTTTAAATATTCACAAAAATCATATGTTGTATAAGACAATTCATTTAACTCTTTGCTTATTTGTAAAATATTGTCTATTTTTACTATACTTTCTTCAATTGATCCAATTGTTATTAGTTTGTTATAAAAGTCAAATTTTTCTAGCATTAATTGTAAGAAATCTGTACTGTTCATTGAATTTAGACTTTCTGTTAGTGTATTTGCAATTATGAATGGTTCTGTAAGATAAAAGTTATTATTTAAAAAAGTTTCAAATATTTTGTTGTCTTCTATTTTAAAAAGAAAACTTCTTGCAATACTTATGTATAAGTATTTGAATTCTTTATCATATTCTTTTTTAGATATTTTTATAATAAATTTTAATAAATTGTTAATTACATATATATCTTGAGTGTTATTGATTTTTTCATCTTTTAATATATTAAGGGGAACTTTCATATATTCAAATATTTTTTTAAATAGTTCAAACTTGCTTGATCGATCTAATAGTATTACAAAATCACTATATGTAATTGGCCTTAACTTTTCTTCGTCTTTATCAAAAACTAAATATTTATTTTCTATTTTATTTATTATATCACTTGCTATTATAAAGCATTCTATTTCATCTTTACTAAATTCTTCTGTTTGTAAATATTCTAATAGTTCTAAATTGTTATTCTGCTGTGTTTTACCAGTTTCTATGTATATTTTATTTCCAAATATCATTTGGTGTGATTTAATGTAGTCTGCTCCTCCGATTGCATCATCCATAATTAAGTTAAAAATTAGATTAATATTTTCTAATACTTCTAGACGAGAACGGAAATTTTTATTTAAGTCTATTTTATAACCGCCTTTATTTAGAGCGTAATTATCATATTTATTTTTAAATATATATGGGTTTGCATTACGAAAACGGTATATTGATTGTTTTATATCTCCGACCATATATACATTGTTATTAGCAATATAGCTTACAAATTCTTCTTGTAAATCATTTGTATCTTGATATTCATCTATCATAATTTCTTTGAACTTATTTTTTAGTTCTTTTTGTACTTCTGGGTATTCTTTGACTAATTTTATAGATAGATTAGCTATATCACTAAATTCATATATGTCGTTTTCATACTTATATTGCATTAATTTATTGTCAAATTCTATTAAAATTTGACATATTGCTTCTGCATATTTTTTAGTCGATAAGTAACTAGTTTCTAAATATTTTTCATTTTCATATCTACATAAGTTATTTATTAGAGATAGTTTTTTGTTTAACTTCTCTTTTGCTTCTTTTAATTCACTAGTACTGTTTGCCTCTAAACGTGGTACTTTTATGTTTATATTGTTTTTTATCTCATCATAAGTTTTACTATTTAAAAGTGGTAATAAAATAGTTTGTAATTTTTGCATAAATTCAGTTGTTGCATAGTTAGAAATTTCATCTATATTTTCTTTTAAACTATTTATGTGTTCTTTTATAAGGTTTACGTATTTTTCTATGTCTTTATTTATTTTATTTATGTCATAATAATTATTTATATAATTTTTTAGAAATTCTATTTTATTTGGTAACATATCTAGTTTAGAGTTAATGTTTAATATTTGTTTTTTTATTTCAGTATCATCTTTTGTACAAAAATCATTAATTAGTTTTATAAAATTTTCTTTATTTTCTTTATAATTAATTTCAAATATTTCTTCAAGAAATTGCTCTTTTTTTAGAGTTATTATTGTGTTGTCTACTATTTTGATATTATTAGATATATTTAGTAAATAATGATATTTTTTTACTACTGATAAAGCAAAACTATCAAATGTTGTTATGTAGGCTGAATCAATTAGCTTTAATTGCTCTTTTAGTGTGTCATCTTTTTTTATTTTTTTTCTTATTCTTTCTTTCATTTCACTAGCTGCTGCTTTAGTAAATGTCATGATTAATAGTTCATCTATGTTTATGTTATCTTTTAACTTTCTTATTACTCTTTCAGATAATACCGCGGTTTTCCCAGAACCAGCACCTGCACTGACAATGATATTGGTATTTTCTTTATTTATTGCATCACTTTGTTCTTTGGTCCATATTGGCATTATTCTTCCTCCTTTTGATTATTGAATAGTTTTTGATTTTCCAATTTTATTATATCTTTATTTTGTTTGTAACATATATCATAAAATTCACAATACTTACATGACTTGTTTTCTTTATCTATTACTTTTGGATTAATTTGAAAATTTGCGTTTTTAATATTTTGAATTGCTTTAGTTATATTCTCTTCAACTTGTTTTTCTAAATCTTTTATATTATCTTTTGATAAAATTTTAGCATATCTAGAAAAACTCCCATCTTTATTTGTGGACATTCCGCTTATTACTTTGCTTTTAGTATAACTATCATCAAACTCTTCTAATAGTTTTTGATTATCAATACTATATCCAGTTAATTTTAAGTTTGACTGGCTTATTTCTTCGCTTGTTTTTTTATAGTCTTTATTAATTGGAGGGTGTAATAGTTTTTGTAAGTAAAATCCTATAATTACTTTTTCTTTGGAGTTATCTATATTGTTTGCTAAATATAGATATATTGGTAGTTGCATATCTATTCCATATACACTATTGTTTAGGTTAATATCTGTATTTCCTGTTTTGTAATCTATTATTGCTAGTAATATTTTATTATCTTCTTCTTTATACATAACTTTATCTATTATCCCCATGAATGTTACTTTTAAATTATCTATTTGCTTTTCCAATATTACTTTTTCTTCATATAATGCTTTATTAAATGTTGTATGTGTGTATTGTTTTTTAATCGTTTCTATTATAAATTTTAAGTTGTTTTTTAGTTTTGTTAAGAAGAATTTTTCTTTATTAGAAAATTCATAGTCTATCTTATTAATAAAGTCTTTATATTCTTCTTCGAAATTAAAGTCATTTATAAAAGCTTTTGATAATATATAATGAAAAAGTTCTCCTATAATTGTCATGTATGTTTTGGTGTATGGGACTATTTTTAATATATTTGCTAGATAATATTTAAAGCTACATTCATAATAGTTATTTAGTGCTGTATATGATAATATTAACTTATTATTTAGATATTTCATGAGGTTATTAACTTCTATATTTGTATATTCATTATTGTATGTTAAGTATTCTATGCTCCTATAGCTTTTATATAATTTATCAATAGTAGGACTATAAACATTATATTTTACTAGTTGATCTAAAGCTATTGCTAGTTTTAGTTTGTTATAAATATTTGAAAAGTTATATTCGTTTGGATAATTTTTTATTATTTCATAATTTAATTTATCATTTATATTTGAAATTAAATAATTATCTGTATTATCATGCAATTTATATGTTATGATTAAATTTTTTATTTCTGTTATTTTTTGTATTGTTTCTTGTTCTTCTATTTGATTTTTTTGATATGATGTTTCAATATTTAGTATTTTTAGTTCATTGTCTGTTAGAAATTGTTCATCTTTATATATGTGTGGAATTGTTTTTTGATTAAATCCAATTAAAAATACATAGTCTTCTTCTTTTATTAAGCTATTTAAAAGTGGAATAATTTCTATTTTTTCTTTGTATGAATCTTCTTTTAGTTTTGTTTTTTTAATATCATATTTTATCATGTTTTTAAGAATTGTTTTGTCTTGATATGTATTTATTATTTTTATTAGTTCATTATATGCTTTTAAGTTATTATTTTTATTTAGATCAAAGTTAGTTTGTATTTTTGTTAGTATTTCTTCATATGGTTTTTCAATGTTTTCTAGAAAATATTTGCCTATTGGTGTGATGTTTAGTGATATTTCATTTGTTATTGATGTGTTAAGATTAAAAAGGGAGAAAATAAATTTAAGTTGGTTGTAGTATTTGCTATCTTCTACTATTAGTTTTATGTTTTCTATATTGATATTTTCTTCTAATAATTTGCATATTTGATTGGCTACAAATGTTAGTTCTTCTTTATCATTAGAAAATTCGTATATTTTATGAGTGTAAGATGGTTGTTGTTCTTTTATTATTTCTACTTGATGTTCTTTTTTTAAGGAGTCAATTATTTTTTTGTTGTAGTTATTGATGTAACTATATCCATATATTATTATTTTATTTTGTGTTATGTTTTCTAAATTGCCTAGTGCTATTAATTGTTGGTCTATTAATTCTTTTTTTAGGTTGTTTAAGTTATTTAATTTTTCTTGTGAATAGTTTTTATCTTCTATATAACGTATAGCGTCTAAATATGTAATTGCTACATCATATTTATAATTATATTTTTCCATTAAATAGTAAATTGCGGTTTTATCATAATTATATATTTGTTTTTCTATTTCTTCAAAGCTTGTATATTTTACATTGATTATTTTATCTTGAGTGCAAATTTTTTTTATTATGTCTGATTTTATGTTTATTGGTGTGATTAATAATGTGTTATCTTCAATTGATTCTATTAGTTTCATATATTACCTCAACATTCTTTTATTTTTCTTTTTCTAGTTGTTCTATTGCTTTTTTTAGTGCTATTTTCCCATATTCATATGTTAATGATCCTTGTTGGTAAGCGATGTATGGATATCTTATTGGCCCGTCACATGATAGTTCTATTGAGCTTCCTTGTGTGAAGCTTCCTGATGCCATGATTACTTTGTCTGTATATCCTGGCATATCCCAATCTTCTGCGGTTACATGGCTGTCAATTGGGCTTGCTTTTTGTATTGCTTGAGTATATTTTATTAATTTGTTTTTGTCTTTAAATATGATATTTTGAACTATGTCTGCGCGCAATTCATTGTATTTGGGTTCTACTTCATATCCTAATTTTGATAGTACGTAGCTTGTTAATATTGCTACTTTTAGTGATGCTGCTACTACTGATGGGGATAGAAATAATCCTTGTAGTATTAGTTTGTTGGCTCCTAGGCTGGGGCCTACTTCTTTTCCTTCTCCTGGTAAGTTTAGTCGTTCACTTGCTAGTTTTACATATTCTTTTTTTCCTACTATATACGCTCCGTTTGTGGCAATTCCTCCGCCTAGGTTTTTTATTAGTGATCCTACTGCTATGTCTGCTCCTAATTCTATTGGTTCTTCTGTGCTTACAAATTCACAGTAGCAATTATCTACCATTATTATTACGTTTGGATCTATTTGTTTGATAAATTTTATTACACGAGCTAATTTTTTTGTATCTATGCTTTTGCGTGTTGAATATCCTTTACTTCTTTGTATTTCTATTACTTTTATTTTTTTCGATGCGATGGCGTCTTTTATTTTAAAGTAATCAAAATCATTATCTATTAGGTCGATTTGCTCGTATTTGACTCCAAAACTTTTTAAGGAGCTTGGATTATCTTTTATTCCTATTACTTCTTCTAGGGTGTCATATGGTTTTCCAGTTATACTAAGTAATATATCATTGGGACGAAGTAAAGCAAATAAACACACACATAATGCATGCGATCCTGATATAAATTGGTTTCTAACTAGCGAATCTTCAGCTTTGAACACATCAGCATATACTTTTTCTATGGCGCTTCTTCCCTCGTCATTGTAACCATACCCTGTAGTTGAATTGAAATGTGTTTCACTAATGCGTGTGTTCCAAAAAGCTGAAATTACTTTTTGGCTATTAAATTCACATATTTGATCAACTTTTTTATATTCTGAAATTAGTTTTTCTTCAGCACTTTTTATTAAGTTTTCAATATTCATTTTTCATCACCTAATATATTTATATAATATCGTTTATTATTTGTCAATAGTAGCTGAAGCAAAACATTATTAAGTATTTGCTGATTTCCTACTTTTTAAATTATAGGCTTAAATTCCGATGGTTGCCACCGTATTTTTTTTATGTTCTTTTATGTAGTCGAACATAATTTAAAAGGTATGGTTTTGGACTTTTATTTGCTTTTTCTTCGTCCTCATAATATTTATACGTTGCTTTTTATATTATTACTTTTTATTTTTTGTATTTTTTATAATTATATTGTATAATATTTTTGGGTGAGTTATATGATATATCCAAAATTTTTAAAAGATAGTGCTACGATTGGAGTATGTGCTCCTAGTGATGGTTGTAGTGATGATATTAGTTTAAGAAAATTTATGAATTCTAAAGAACGTTTTGAGAGTATCGGTTATAAAATACGTGCTACTGATGGATGTTTTTCTTCCAAATTAGGAAGAAGTGCTGATGCTGTTAGTAGAGCTCGTGAACTAGAAAATTTATTATTAGATGATGATGTTTTTTTGGTTATTGCTTGCAGTGGTGGCGATTTTCTTATGGAAATGTTATCTGTATTAAGATATGATATTATTTGGAATAATCCTAAATGGATTCAAGGATATTCCGATATTACATCTTTGCTTTTTACTATTACTACTAATTTGGATATTGCTACTGTTTATTCTAGCAATTTTAAAACTTTTAGTATGCAAAAGTGGCACGAATCTTTAACTAATAATTTTAAGATATTAAAAGGTGTTGATGTTGTTCAGCATAGTTTTGATATGTATGAGAGTAATTCTTTAGCTTATAATGAGGAATTTGAGGTTTATAATTTGGATACTATTGTTAAGTGGGATAGCCTATATTCTAATAGTTGCTCTTTTTCTGGAAGATTTATTGGTGGTTGTCTTGATTGTCTGTTGAATATTATTGGAACAAGGTTTGATAAAACTAAATCTTTTTTGGAAAAGTATAAAAATGATGGATTTATTTGGTATTTTGATGTTTTTGATATGAGTTTTGAGGCTATTATTCGTGCAATGTGGCAATTTAATGAAGCTGGGTGGTTTAAATATGTTAATGGTGTTGTTTTTGGTAGACTTATTAGTAATAAGAGTTGTTATGATGTGAGTTTTAGTGATAGTTTAAAATGTATTTTTGATGGTTTAAACGTTCCTGTTTTATATAATGCTGATATTGGTCATGTTCCTCCACGTATTACCGTTATTAATGGAGCTTTTGCGAATATTGATTTTAGTGATAACCAAGCTAGTATTAAGATGATTTTTAGATAAATTAGTTAAAAATACTTGCTTATTTTTTTAAATTATGGTATCATTTATATTGTCTTATGGCGGATATGGTGAAGTGGTTAACACATTGGATTGTGGTTCCAACATGCGTGGGTTCGATTCCCACTATCCGTCCCATTTAGATAATAAAAGAACTGTTTATGAAATATATAAAGTCATAAATCAGTTCTTTTTTTATATTTTATTTACTAATTGTTTGAATTTTTCTCCTCTATCTGCAAAATTTTTAAACATATCAAAACTTGCACTAGCAGGTGAGAATAATACTACTTCTTTTTTTTGAGCTACTTCGTATGCTTTATCTATTGCTTCATTTAAGTTGTTTACAATATATTTGTTAATTTTTTTATTTAATTGTTTTTCTGCTTTAATGGTTGCGTTGTATATTTTTTCTTTTGTGTCTCCCATTAAAATTAAATTACTTACTTTTTCTACTATTGGTATTCCAATGCTATCATAATCTATATTTTTATCATAACCACCTGCAATTAATACTATTTTTTCATCATATGAATTAAGTCCTGCGATGGTTCTAGTTGGGGATGATGATACTGAATCGTTATACCACTTAACACCATTTATTTCTCTTACGTATTCTAATCTATGCTCTACTCCTTTAAATGTTTGTAATACTTCTTTTACTTTATTTATTTTTATTAAATCTTTAGTTGCACATAATGCAGTACATATATTTTCATAGTTATGTAGTCCTCGTAATTTTATTTCTTTTGTATTTATTATTTTATTATATTTTTTATCTATTACTTCACATATATAGTTATCTTTGATGGCGAAGCCGTTATCTATATTATCAAATCTAGAAAAATATCTTACTGTTGAAGTGGCGTGTTTACTAAATTCTTTTACTATTTTATCGTTATAATTTAATACACATATATCATTATTATCTTGATAGTCAATTATTGTTCTTTTTGATAAAATATATTCGTTCATATCTTTATGTATGTTTAGATGGTTTGGTGTTATATTTGTTACTACTGATATATTAGGGCTTACTTTCATTCCCATTAGTTGAAAGCTACTTAATTCTAAAACTACTATATCGTTTTTTGTCATTTCGCTAGTTTTAGTAAATAGTGGTATACCAATGTTGCCTCCTAAAAATACTTTGTGTCCACTTGCTTCTAAAAATTTTGCTATTAGCGTTGTTGTTGTTGTTTTTCCATCACTTCCTGTTATTCCTATTATTTTTGATGGAGTTAATTTCATTAGCATTTCGATTTCTGTAGTTACTAATACTCCTTGTTCTATTGCTTGTGCTAGTTGTTTTACTGTTGGTAGAATGCTTGGACTTCTAAAGATAATATCATATTTGTTAAGATTTTCTAAATAGTTGTCTCCTAAATTCGTTTCTATATTGTATTTTTTTATTAATTCTATTATGTTTTTATCTAGTTTATCAATGGTTTTTATGTCATTAATGTATACTTTGGCTTGTTGCTTTTCTAAATAATCTACTAGTGGTAAATTACTTACTCCTATTCCTAAAATTAATACTTTTTTTCCTTTTAAGCTTTTATTAAATTCTTCTAAACTATTCATCTTTATCCTCCATATATACTTTATTAATTGTATTTTTGATAACTTTTATTGATGCATCTAGTTGCTTTTTTTCTTCTGTTTCTAGGTTTATTTTTAATTTTTTTGCAATACCGTCTTTGTTAATGACACAAGGTGTACTTATATATACGTCATTTTCTTTATCATAATTTGATACTGTTATTATTGCATTTTCATTATTTAATATTGCGTTTGTTATTCTTACTAGGCATGTTCCTATCCCATATGATGTATTGCCTTTTTTCTTAATTATTTCATATGCTGAATCTCTTACTTCTGTTGCAATTTTACTTTTTTCTTCTTCGGTTAATGTATTTTTTATATTAATAGTTCCAATACTTGCAGTAGACCATGCAATGAATTCGCTATCTCCGTGTTCTCCCATTACATAAGCATGAACATTTTTGGGATTTATTGTAAATTTTTTTGATAATATGTATCTTAAACGTGCTGTATCTAGGCTTGTTCCTGTTCCGATTACTTTATTGGAAGTTATATTAGAATATTTATATGTAATATAACTCATTGCATCTACTGGATTAGTTGCTATTAAAAATATTCCATTAAAGCCGTGTTTCATTATTTCATTAATAATTTTTTTAAATATTTTATCGTTTTTATTTATTAAGTCAAGTCTTGTTTCATTTGGTTCTTGATTTGCTCCTGCTGATATCATTACAATATTAGCATCACGGCATTGCTCGTAGGTACCGTTTATTATATTCATAGTATTATAAGAATATGGTAGTGAATGGTTTAAATCCATTACTTCTCCTGCTACTTTTTCTTCGTTAACATCAATTAATACTAGCGTATCTACATTTACTTTTTGATTTAATAAAGCGTATGCATAACTCATACCTACGTTTCCACATCCGATTATTACTATTTTATTCATTTTCTACCTCGCATTTCCATATACAATTCCTTTTTTTAATTCAATATTTTTATAATAAAAAAGTTCGCTTACACTTACTATTTTATATCCTTTTTCAATTAGTTTGGGTATAACAATTTCTACAGCTTTTGCAGTAGCACTATAGATATCGTGCATTAATATTATGTCTCCGTCTTTTACTTGTTTTAATATTTTGTTTGCTATTTTTTTTGAACTATGATTTTTCCAATCTAGAGTGTCTACATTCCATATTATTATTGGCATATTTATATTTTTTCTAATTTTTTTGTTAAATGATCCATAACTTGGTCTAATTAATTGAGGATATTTATTAGTTATATTATATATTATTTGATTAGTCTTTAATACTTCTTCTTCTATTTGTTCAAATGTAGCATTGGTTAAGAGTCGATGTGAATATGTGTGATTACCTATTTCCATTTTATTTTCTTGCATATATTTTATTATTTTTGTATTTTGTTGGGCTTTAGTTCCTAATACAAAAAAAGTAGCGCTCATATTATATTTTTTTAATGTATCTATTATTTTTATCGTGTTATGGTTTGGTCCATCATCAAAAGTAAAAGCTATTAGTTTATAGCTATTGCTTCTATTTTTAATATTAATATTATTTTCTTCTTGTTTTATTGTTACTTGTTGTATTTCGCTTTTTTTAGGATTTATTTTATATGTTTTTGTATTGTTAATTTCTTTATTATTATGATAAGCTTTTTCATAAAAAGTTAGCATTATATTATTATTTTCTTTGTAATAATCATAATCAATATAAATGTTATAATTATTATATTTATCTATTTTACTATTTAGATATTTATCAATATAATTATCAATATATCTATTATTAAATATTGGATAATATATTTCTTTATTATCTGTTATATATGTTTGATTTTTTATATTATAATTTATGTTGTTTAATATAATAATAAATGTTATTATTAATAATATTGTTATTATTTTTTTTAGTAAGCTAATCATAATATATTTTATGATATATTTGATTATTTATTAATTTTTTATATTATATCCATCAAATTCAACATTAATAAATTTTTTACTTGATAAATAATCACACATATGCACAAATCTTTGTAATTCTGTTTTAGGTTTTGGTAGAACTTCTTTTTTAGTATATGGATCACATGTCCATTGTCCCATGTGGGTCTCAATCATAGAGCATAAAGTTCTAACTTGTTCTGCAGTTAGTTTTAGTTTTGGGCTGTTTTCTATGATAAATTTTGATATTAGTAATGGATGATCAAATCTTGTATATTTTTCTTCTGGTAATCCTAATTTTAATCCATCATGTAATATTAAAGCCATTATTATTAAGTCTTTTTCTTCATTGCTAAATTTAGACCCAATTGTCTCATTATTTAATAATTCATATGCTATTCTAACTGCTACTTTTGTATGCTTTACTAATCCATTTTTTGTGTTGGCAAACTTTGGATGATATTTTCCTGTTGAGGCTGCAGCAATAGTAAAGAAGTAGTCTGGTAATAAACTTATTAGAGTAATTAAATCTTCTTTTTTACTTTCATCTTTTATGTAATTATATTCATTTTTAAACATATTAATTTTTTCGTTTGAACTCATTATTACCTCTTTTCTACTTTTTTAAATATATATCTAGTTTATTATATGGAATTTCTATTTTGTTTTTATCAAATGCTTCTTTTATCATTTTTAGTGTTTTTCTTTTAACTCCGTAGTGCATCATTGGTATGCAATCTATTGCGATATTATAAACTACAGAACTATCTGCTAGTTCATTTACTCCTAATAGTTCTACTTCTCCTTTAACATTATCTAATTTTTTTATTTCTTCTAATATGTCTGTTAATACTTTTTCTACTTTTTCTAAATTGCTATTATAGCTTACTGGTATGTCTAATAATAATTTACTTGGTGCAGCACTATAATTAATGACTTCTGTAAATGAGGAATTTGATATGTATTTAATTTCTCCCGTATAGGCTTTTATTTTCGTAGTTTTTAATCCAAATCCTACTACTTCTCCAGTAAATCCATTTATCTCAACATAATCTCCAACTGCATATTCATTATCAAATATTATAAAAATACCCGCTAGTAAATCTTTAATTATATCTTGGAAAGCTAGTCCAATAACTACTCCCGCTATTCCTAGTGATGCAAGTATTTTAGTAGTATCTACTCCATATACTTCTAATATTGCTAATATAACAAAGATCCCTATTACATATTTTATTATGTTTTTTATAAGAGAAATTATTGTTTGTTTTTTCTTGTCTACTTTTTTGCCTTTAACATGTATTTTTGATACTCTAACTATGATTAGTGCAATTATATTATAAATTATAATTCCAATTAATATATATAATATTGGTAGACAAAATTTATCTGAAGCAAAAAAAGTAAAAATTGATTCAACAATATCTTCCATCTATAACATCCTTTCTATTTATTTTTCCAACCAATTGCATTTCTTTTCTTTTCTATTATTTCACTAGTAGAAAGTTCACTTTTTGAAAATAATGATGATGATCCTGATACAAATATATTTGCTCCTAATTTGTATAGTTTTTCAGCATTTTCAATAGTTATATTTCCATCTACTTCAATTTCAATATCTTCTTTGTTATTTTCTTTTAAAAACTTGGATAATTGTTCTACTTTGTTTATAGTACTTGGAACCATTTTTTGACCTGCAAATCCTGGTTCTACCATCATGACTAAAATACCATCTAGTTGATCTAAATAAGGAGTTAAAACATGAAAATCTGTATTTGGATTGATTGCAATAAATTTTTTTGCTCCTAATCTTTTTAAATAATTTAAACATTCTTGAATATTTTGATTGTTTTCATAATGAAACGATACTTGATCATTTTCTCTAATTTCATACCATGTCATTTTTTCAAGTGGATTATTTACTAGAAAATGATAATCAAATGGTATATCAGTAATTCTTCTTAAACTTTTTACAAAATCTGTTCCTAATGCTAAATTTGGTACAAATTCCCCATCCATGACATCTATATGTAGAAATTCCATTTTACTTTCTTTAAATTCAGTTAAATAATAAAATATTTTATCTAAACTAGCACACATCATTGATGCTGAAAGTTTTCCTTTTTTCAAACTATCACCTACTTATCAATTTTAAACATAACTTTAATTTTATATTTGTTTTTATCTTTTAATAAATCAAATGCTTCCCTATATTCTTCTAAACTATATATGTTAGTTATTAATTTTTTAAAGATTTCACTATTTTCTTTCATAAATTTTAATGTATCTTTCCAATCATTTATTTTTGTTGCATAATTTGAATTCCATGTACCTGTAACTGTTATTTGTTTTCTTAATATTTTCCAATAAACGTTTTTATCTATATTAATATCTTCTTTAGGATTTCCTACTAAAACAATTTTAGCAAAATTACTACTTGATAAAATTGAATTAGAAATTGATTCATTACTACCTATTGCTTCAAATACACAGTTAAATCCTTCTTTATTTGTTTTATTATCTATTTCATTTGATAAATTGTTAGTATCAATGTAATTTAATCCTAACTTTTTTATAAATTCTATTGATGCTTGACGACGAGCACCAACATATATGTTGTCTTTATTAACCATTGTCTTTAAAAATGAAGCAATTAAAAGTCCGATTGTGCCACTTCCCATGATTAAGATTTTGTCGTTTTTGTCTATTTTTATTCTTCTAATTGAATGTAGTGCTACTGCAGCAGGTTCACATAGTGCTGCAATATCATAATCCATATTATCAAAAAAGACTAAATTCCATTTAGGTACTACTAAATATTGACTATAAGCTCCATTACAACGAGAACCAAAATAGTTATAATTAGAGCATTGTGCGTATTCTTCTATTTCACATGCACTGCAATTTTTACATGGAATAAGTGGAAATACTGCTGCTTTTTTTCCTAGTAGTTCTTTATCTTTCTCATCGTATACACCAACTACTTCTCCAGAAAATTCGTGTCCTGGTACTGTTGGAAAGTGATATGTTCCTGTTTTATAAATTCTCTCAATATCACTAGAACAAATACCACAATATTTTATTTCTAATAAAACACTATTTTGATCTAACTTTTCAATATCAATATTTTCTAATTTTAAATCTCCAACTGCATGAAGCGATAAAGCTTTTGTTGTAGTTGGTATTTTTTTTAAACTAATCATTATTATCACGCTCCTTTACTAAACTTTCCGCTATGATAAAATCAGATTTTGTAGTTATTTTAAAGTTTATGTCATCTCCTTTTACCATATAAATTGGATAGTTATTAAGAGTACAAACTTGAGATGTCCCAGTAATTTTTTTTCTATCTTCTGGCGTTATTTTTTCAAGTAATGAAATAAATAACTTAAGTTTAAAAGTATCTGGTGCTTGTCCTTTATAATATAATTTTCTTGGTGGTATTTCATCAACTTTATCTCCATTTTCAGATATAAGTAATGTATCACTAACTGCTACTGCTGCAACTGATGCACCATATTTTTTTGCAGCTTCAATGCTATCATTAAGTATTCTTGGAGTTACAAATGGTCTAACTCCATCATGTATTAAAACAATATCTTCTTCAGTTATATTTTGTTCTCTAACAATTGCATCAATAGAATTATTAATACTATCCATGCGTTCTTTACCACCATTAATTATAACTATGTTTTTATTATCTTTTACATGTTTATCAATTATTTGTTGCATAAATTCTTCATATCCATTAGGAATTGCAACATATATTTTATCAAACCTATTAATTTTTAATAGACTATTAATTGTATATGCTATAATTGGAATTCCTTGAAGTGTTCTAAATTGTTTTGGTAAATCAATACCATCATTTACTCTAGTTCCTTTACCACTAGCTAATATTATTGCGTATATCATAATTTCTCCTTTACTACATCTTTATTATATAATCGTTATTAATTATTGTCAATTAATTAATCTTATTAATATTTCATTTAATATATAAATATATTTATTATTTACTTTTATATATTTATCATCTTCAATTAATAAATTTTCTTCAACTAATTTTTTAATAGGAAATATTTTATAAATATCTTTATTATATTTATTATAAAATATTTCTTTGTTAATTCCTTTTAACATTCTAAAACCTAACATTATTTCATTTTCCATCCGAATTTGTTTATTTTCTTTTATTCTATCTTGTTCATATTCTCCTTTTATGTATTTATTTATATTTTTAGTATTATTTATCCTAATGTTATTGATATATGATACTGCTCCTAATCCAAAACCATAATATTCATTATTTTGCCAATAATTAATATTATGAATAGATTCATAATTTCTAATTGCATAATTACTTATTTCATAATGAATAAAATTGTTTTTAGTTAAAGTATTTTCTATGTAATTATACATTTCATATTCTATATCTTCATCTATATTTTTAAATCCATTTATTTTTAACATAGTATTATTTTCTATTATTAAACTATAACAAGATATATGGTTTATATTTAATTTTAAAGCATTTTCTATATCTTTTTTTACTACATTAATATCATTACTAACACCATATATTAAATCAATATTAATATTATTAAAATATTTTTTTAACATATTTATACAATTATAAATATCTTCTTTTTTATGCGTTCTATTTAATATTTTTAATATATTATTATCAAAACTCTCTACTCCTACACTAATGCGATTTACACCATATTTTTTTAATAATTTAGCTTTTTCTATATCTAATTCAACATTTGTTTCTACACTAAATTCATAAGATTTATCTTTATTAAATAGTAAAGTTAATTTTAATAATTTTTCTAAACTTTTTATATTAAGACAAGTTGGAGTTCCTCCTCCTATGTAGATTGATTTAACTACTTCATTTTTATATCTTTTCTTTATTTCTTCTTCTAAAGAATCTAAATAAGCATCAACATATTTTTCATGATAATATATTTTAGTAAAATCACAATAACTACAAATATTACAACAAAATGGAATATGAATATATATATACATATTAATTATTATACCTTTTTGTTATTATAATTATCTTTTTTTGTTTTTTTTCTCTTTTTGTAGTGTTTTTTGTCCAATTTTTACTATTTTGTTAATTACACATTGTTCTTCTTTTTTTACTAAAAATATTAATAGTTCTTGATTTATTTTTCTATCATCAAATCCTCGCATTGTTGTTTTTGTTTTTTTATCTACTTTATAATTATAACAATTTATATTAAGATAAAATTTAATAGTAGCAGATGTTTTATTTTTTCTTATACTTAAAATTCTAATATCATTTAGTGTAATATTTTTATAAACTTCTGCTTCATCTTTTTCTTCAAGATTATTTAATAATTCTAAATAATGATTATATAAAGTTTTACTTGTTAACGTTTCTATTTTTTTCTTATCAAAATTTGTATATGCTTTTATTAATTCTTTATACATTTCAAATAATGTTGTTTTAATATTATCTGCTTCTTTTATTTTACTTAAATCCATTTCTTTATATATTATACTAGTATCTATATTAATGCTGTTTTCTGTTATTTTTTTTACTTCTTTGTTTTCTTGTTTAATGTTATCTGTTGCTTTTTTCAAGATAACATATATAAATATTACTATTAATAATACAAGAGAAATACTTGGGACAATAGTTTGAACAATTATATCTTTTATATTCATATAACCTCCTATTTTTTTACTTCTTCTAGTTTTACACTTACTAGTTTACTTACACCTGATTCTTGCATTGTAATTCCATATAACAAGTCAATATATTCCATTGTTTTTTTCTTATGAGTAATTAGTATAAATTGTGTTTGATCACGATATTTATCTAAATACTTACAAAATGCTTCAACATTTGCTTCATCTAAAGCTGCTTCTACTTCATCTAATAAACAAAATGGTACTGGTCTTACATTTAAAATTGCAAATAATAAAGAAATTGCTGTAAATGTTTTTTCTCCTCCAGATAATAATGATATATTTTGTAATTTTTTACCTGGTGGTTCTGCTTTTATATCTACTCCTGTTTCTAATAAATTATCTGGTTCTGTCAATATTAATTCTGCTTTTCCACCTTTAAATAATTCTTTGAAAACATTTTGAAATTCTATTTTTACGGCTTCAAAAGTTTCTTTAAATTTGCTTATCATTACTGCATCCATTTCTTTTATTATTTCTAATAAAGTTACTTCTGCATTTTCTAAATCTTGTTTTTGTTTAGTTAAAAATTCATATCTAGTATTTACTCTTTCAAATTCTTCTATTGCTCCTAGGTTTACATTTCTTATATTTTTTATTATATCTTTATAATTTCTAACTTCTTCTCGTGCTTGTTCTTCATCTATTTCTAAAATATAATTTTCTTTAGCATATTCGTATGTCATATTATAATCTTCACTTAAATTAAGTAATAAATGATCTAATTTTACTTCAATTCTATTTATATTAATTTCTAAATTATTTAATTCTTTTTCTTTTTTATTTATATATTGCATACTATGTTTACTTGCTTCTTCTAGCTCTTGAATATTATCTTGAGTTTTATTTTTGTTATTTTTTAATTTATTTAACTCTATTTCTAAACTATTTACTTCATTTTTAATTTGATAATATTGATCCATTAATAGTTTTTCTTGATAATTAGTAGTAGAAGTTGTTATTGACTCTAAATCCTTTAATTCTTTAGTACTAAATTCATAATTATTATTAATACTATTTATATTATCTTCTATTATTTTCTTATTATTTTCTAGAATTGCTAATTCGTTTCTTTGGTTATATATTTTCTGTTCTAAATTAGATAAGTTATTATCACTTAATCTTAAATTATAAGTATATTCTTCTATTTTATTTTCATTAATTTTTTTATCTTGATTTAGTTTTGCTAGTTCATGTTTTTCTTTAATTACATTACTAGTTTTAATCTTACTACCTCCAGTTAGTGATCCTCCAACATTTATTACTTGTGAATCTAGAGTAACTATTTTGTATGAATTATTTATATATTTTGATATATTAGTAGCATTTTCTATATTATCTACTATTATTACATTTCCTAATAAATTTTTTATTATATTATTATAAATCTGATCATATTTTACTAATGATGAGGCAACATCTATATATCCTTCTAAATTTTTTAGTAAACTTATTGTTGTAGGTTCTATGTTTCGAGGTTTTATTACTTCTAGTGGATAAAATGTTGTTCTTCCTAAATTGTTTTCTTTTAAATATTTTATTAAACTTTTAGCAGTAGAGGTAGTGTCCACTACTAAGTAGTTAATACTTGATAATAAAGCTGTATTTATTGCTAATGCGTATTTATCTTCTACTTTGATTAAATTACCTACTATATTATGTACTCCTGATATTTTTTTGTTGTTTAATATTGTTTTTATACTTGGAGGCAATGTATTATTATTACTAATTGATTCTTCTAAATAATTTATTTTGTAATTTATATTTATTTGTTCTTTTTCTAAAGTAACTAAACTATTTTTAATATTTTCGTGTTTTTGTTTAGTAAGATTATATTCTTCTATTTCATGTTCTAAATTTGTTTTTATATTTTTTATATTATCATCTATTAAATTTAATTTACTTTTTTCTTCATTTATTGAAGATTCTAAATTTAGATTATTTTCTTTTAGTTTTAATATTTTATCATAAATTATATCTTCTTCAGTTGCATATTTTCTTCTTTCTAATAATAAGCGATAATCAGCATCTTTTTGTTCTAATATTCTAGTTAATTCAACATATTTACTTTGTTTTATATTAATATCATTATCTATTTGTTTTAAGTTTTCTTTTTGTTTTAAAACATCTATATCGTATGTTGTATTATTTTTTGTAATTTCTGTTATTTCATCATTTAATGATGATATTTTTTCTTTATTTATTTGATAGTTATAATTTAAGTTTTCTATATCTTTAGTAATTAAAGCTACTTCTACATTTTTTAGTTTATCTTTTATATCTAAATACTTTTGAGCATCTTCTTTTTGATTTTTTAAAGGTTCTAAATTTGTTTCTAATTCTGATATTATATCACAAACACGATTTATATTATTATTTGTTCTATCTAATTTGCGTAAGGCTTCTTCTTTTCTTTTTTTGTATTTTAATACTCCTGCGGCTTCTTCTATTATTATGCGTCTTTCATTTGTTTTAGCAAGAACTATTTCATCTATTTTTCCTTGAGAAATAATATTAAAACTTTCTTTTGAACCACCACTGTCAATTAGAAGATCAGTTATATCTTTTAGTCTTACTCTTTCGTTATTTATGTAATATTCATTTTCTCCTGTACGATATAAAATTCTTTTTATTGCTACTTCATTAAAATCTATTGGTAAGCTTCTAGTAGAATTATCAAAAACTAATGTTACGGTTGCACTATTTAGAGGTTTTCTACTTTTACTACCTGAAAAAATAATATCTGTTGAATTATCTGCTCGAAGCGATTTTATTGATTGTTCTCCTAATACCCATCTAACTGCTTCTACAATATTACTTTTTCCTGAACCGTTTGGTCCTACAATACCGTTTAAGTTTGGACATAATTCTATGTTAATTTTATCGGCAAATGATTTAAAGCCGTATGCTCTTATTTCTTTTAAATACATTTTATACACCTGCTTCTATAATATAATTATATCGTAATTATCTGTTTTTGGCAACGTTTTAGGGACTTTTATAAAAAATTAAAACATTGAATAATGTTTTAACTTTCTTCTAATTTTACTTCTTTTTTAAATTTTGTTCCATCTTTTAATATAACTGTCCAACTATCAATAACTGAATCAGTATATTCTTCTATGTCATCTATTTGATATCCATCTGGAAATATTGCTGTATCTTCTACTGTTACTCGATTGTTTTTATAGCTCATTATTTTTACATCTCCATCATTTAATATTAAAAACATACGATAAGTAGAATTGCTGGCATTAAAGGCTTTTATTCTCTTTACATTAGATATTGAATATAATTTTTGAATATCAGTAATTGAATCAAAACTATATGATACTTTACTATAATCTCCATCATCTGTTTTATCTGCAGTATAATATATATCCCCTCCATCTAATACATATAATTGACGTCCTGTTGAGGGACTAAATGCGTATGCTACTTTATCTTCCATACTAACACTATCATCATAATGATTACTTTCTTTAAATGTATAAGATATAGTATAAGTTTTTTCTCCTACCATTTGTTCTTCCATATAATCTTCTAGCTTAACTGATGGTGGATTATCTTCACCTTCTACAACTCTATTTTTATTACCATCTGATACTCTTTCATAAATAGTGTATGCTAAGATGGTTATTCCAATAATTGCTAATAATATTATTATTATAATTAGTCCAATGTTTTTATGAGTACTTTTTTCTTCTTCCATATAGTCCTCCTTGATATAATAATAGCATATTTTTTATTTGTTTTATTTGTTTTATTTTTGTATTTACGTATCTTTTACATTATTTTGTATATTCAAATTCATAATCTAATATTTTAACTATATCCCCCTCTTTTACTCCCATTTTTTCTAATTCATCATCAATTCCCATACTTCTTAATTTCTTTGCAAACCTATCTAAAGCTTCTTCTGTGTTAAAATTAGTCATTTTAAATATTTTTTCTACTTTCGCTCCACTTATTATAAACATATTATTTTCTTTTTTTATGATAAATGGTTTTTCTGATTTGAATTTATATAATACATGTTTTTCTTGAATATCTTCATCAAATAAAACTTCATTTGGAAGCTCATCTACTAATTTTTGAAGTTCTTCTATTACTGTATCTAATCCTTTGTTGTTAATGGCTTCTATTTCATAAATGTTTATATTATTTATTTTCTTTTTGAATTCTACTAAATTTGTTTTAGAACTTTCTAAATCCATTTTATTTGCTATAATTATTTCTTTTTTATTAATTAGTTTGCTACTAAATTCTTTTAATTCTTTTCTTATAGTTAAATAATCTTCATATGGGTCTCTACCTTCACTACCACTCATATCAATTATGTGAGCGATTATTTTAGTACGTTCTATGTGTTTTAAAAATTTATGTCCTAATCCTAATCCCGTTGATGCTCCTTCAATTAAACCTGGTAAGTCTGCTACTGTGAATGTTCCTGTTTTTGTTTTTACTACACCTAAATTAGGAGATAATGTGGTAAAATGATATGAAGCTATTTTAGGATTTGCATTTGATATCATTGATAAAATTGTACTTTTTCCAACACTTGGTAGTCCTACTAATCCAACATCTGCTAGCATGCGAAGTTCTACTTTTATGTTTCTTGATTCTCCTGGTTCTCCCCTTTCAGCATAAGATGGGCATGGATTTGTTTTTGTTGCTAATGTTACATTACCGCGTCCTCCTCTTCCACCGTAAGCTACTATTACTTCTTCTTTATCGGTAAGAAGATCTGCAATAATGTTTCCATCGCTATCTTTTATCGTACTACCTATTGGAACTTTTATAACAGTATCTTCAGCATTTTTTCCATGTTTATTTTTCCCCTCACCATTATTTCCGTTTTTTCCTTTTATCTTTTTTTGATAACGTAAATCTATTAGAGTTTTTAAGCCTCCATCTGCTTTAAATACTACATTTGCACCGCGACCACCATTACCACCGTATGGTCCTCCCATAGGTATATATTTTTCTCTACGATAAGCCATACACCCGTCGCCACCATTACCAGCACTTACTTCTAATATTACTTCGTCTACAAACATAACTGCCTCCTTTGTTATTTATTATTATAACAAATATATTTTTATTTTGTAAATAATATAAAATATTCGCTATTTTTAATAGAATAAGGTTGTAAATCGATATCATCATCTATTCCAATATATTTTTTATAAATATTTTCAAACCAATCTCCTGGAATATTATTATTATGAATAAATTTAACTGGATTGTTTAAAAATGCAACTTCTTTTTTTCCTTCCTCAACTTGAATATATATATCTGTAACTCTTTTTTCATTTACTATATAAATAAGACAGAAAAATATAAAATAATATAATAACATAGCAGATCCCATAACTACTAAATAATATTTGCATTTTTTACTAGAAATTTCATTAATAGCAACTAAAGATACAATAACAAGAGTAATTACACTCAAATATACAATTCGTCCACCCCATGCTATTACTATGAGCATTGCTATTGATGAAATTAAAGATGAGGCAATTAAAAAATATAAAAATAATAATAATTCTTTTCTTTTATAAAAAATTGTATATAAAGAATATAAAAATGCTAATCCAAAAATAAACCACCACCAAATATAAAACGGTCTAGAAAAATCAATAATACTTGGTATATCAAAATCTAGAAAGCTTAAAAAGTGAAAACTTATTGGTTTATAAAATCTTAAATTTTCTATTATAGTTAAAACAGGAATTATATTAAATAGTAAAATTAAGAAAATATTTACATTTTTCTTTTTAAACATATAATTAATTACTACTAACATTAATATTATTAATAATATATTTCTTGTAAAAACATATTCAATAAAATTGCCTAAGTTTTGATGAATTTTTTCATAAATAGGTAATGAATTAAATTCAGTATAAGAAGCATTTCTAATTGCAGAACCGGGACTAAGTAACATAATGGTTAGAAAAATTGCAGATAATAGAAAGCAAGTTAAAAATAATCTAAACTTTTTCTTATCTTTCTTTAAATAATAGTATATAGTAATTAGTAAATTACCCATTACTAATGAACAGCCAATATTTTCTACAAACATAGTGCCTATTATACTAATTATAAAAAATATAATATAGTGATATTTTTTATATTCTTTATCTTTAGATAAATATATGTATATAAAATAAATTATAAAAATAATACTAGGATATAAATACGTAACACTTCCCGCTACCCATGTATAAACTTGCGAAAACATTTCTGTATTTAAAAATAATAATCCCATAACTATTAAAAAATATATACCTTTGTTTTTTACTTTTCCCATCAAAAACACAATAGATAAAAACAGAAGAACAATTAATAATGGAGTTAATATATTAAAAATAGCTTTGTGATATGCCATAATTAAAATTACTATTCTTCCAACAAATCTTCCTTCCCATGTAAAATACATTTCTTTAGCAGTATTAATTGCAGAAAAAATATTTCCATAAGCACTTATATAACAACTATAATCATCACCACTAATGGGAGTTAAAAAGTAAATAACAACTAAAAAAAGAAAAAGGAAAATAATAAAAGTTAAGAAAAAATTTTTCTTCAAAACAATATTTTTTATATTGGAAAAAATATTGTTTTGACAGTTTTTATTCTTACTTTTATCCATCGCAATCACTCCTTATATGAATAGTTAATATAAGTTGAAAAACACTTATATTAACTATTTTTATTTGTTCTACATTCTAATAAATCTAGCCACATAGTTTGAATATTTTTAATATCATATATTTTTATATATTCATAAGCATTCTTATTTAATTTATTTATTTTATTAGTATCTTTTAAAAGACTAACTACACTTTTCGCATATTCTTCTTTGTCTCTATTTGGAATAAGAATACCACGATCTTCTTTCAATAAATTTCTAGCCCCACTAGCACTATCAAAAGCTATACATACTACTGATTGACTCATTGCTTCTAATAAAACTAATCCAAATGATTCTGTATGTGAACTCATAACATATACATCATAATTTTTTATTTCTTGCATTAATTTTTTATATTCTAAAAATCCTTTAATCTTAATATTGTTATTTAATTTTATAATTATACCATCATCACAAGCGTTATCTTTAGGAGGAATTTTACTAAAACCATTTA
>CALVVX010000006.1 GCA_944364015.1 uncultured Bacilli bacterium
TTCGTGTTTATAACCTAAAGGTGCTCTTGCAGGAATGTGTCCTTGTTTTATTGCACCAGATAAACCTATTTTAGTTCGTTCACTTGTTCTTTCTATTTCGTTTTGTGATACACTCATCATAATTCTTGTAATCATTTTTCCGTTAGCAGTTGTTGTATTAATATCATCATTCGCACATATTAAATCAAAATCATATTTTTCAGATGTAGTAAGCAAGTTTTCCCAATCATATATACTTCTAGATATTCTATCAAGTTTTAAAGCAATAACAGTATTTATTTTACCAGCTTTAGCATCATCTATCATTCTATCGAATTCTGGCCTATGATTACCTGTTTTAGCACTTATTCCTGCATCTTGGTAATAGTCATATATCTTATAATCTTTAAACTTGCAAAGGGCTTCTAATCGTTCTTTTTGTTCAGATAAACTAAAACCTTCACGAGCTTGATCTTCGGTACTTACTCTTAAATATAATCCACAAATTCTTTCTTTATTATCCATAAATTTCAACTCCTTTTTTACAAAAAAAGGGAGTCAAAAATACTAGCTACTAAAACTAATACTTTTGACTCCTCTTAAATAACAAATATAACTTTTTTTAATCATATAGAAAGTTCTCCTTTATTGGTGTATTACTATATATTTTTATTTATAATTTGTCAATTACATATTTATGTAATAGTTTTAGTCTTAATATAATCTTCTAATTGGGATAATTTAATCTTATTAGATAAATTTTCGATAAATATGTCATTAGAATAATTAAAGGCAAGAAATGTAGTGTTATTAATGATTATTCTATGTGGTTCAATATAGGTTAAATTTGTTTTATCTATTTTCCTAACATTGCCATTTATAATAGTGTATTTTACTTTACAAAAATCACATATGAATTCAAGTTTGTTTTTTAATGATTCTTCAATTAAAATTTCTTCTTTAATAATATTTACCATAATACCATCCTTTCTTTTTAGAGTAGGATAGTTTCTTATAACACAAAAAAACTAATCCATTTCTGAATTAGTTATTTATCAAAACTCGAAAAGTTCGAGCACATTTCACTATGGAGCGGGTGAAGGGAATCGAACCCTCGTGGTCAGCTTGGAAGGCTGAAGTTCTACCATTAAACTACACCCGCATTAATGGATAAGCAATACCATTATATTATATTACGAGAAGTTTGTCAACCTAGTTTTTAAAAATTTTTCATTTTCATAAAATACAATTCAAAAAAATTTTATATAAAAATAAAAATATAATTTCAATAATGAAAGTACAAAGTACTATACATAATATAGCACTTTGTACAATAACAATTCGTATAAAAATAATAATACCAATAATATAATAATAAAATTATATAAATTAATAATTACGACTTTAACATTGTTAAGTTAACTTTGCCCTTATCTAAAGAAATACTATCAACATAACAAGTAACAATATCTCCAACATTAACAACTTCCATAGGATGCGTAATATGACTATTAGTAAGTTTAGAAATATGAATTAATCCGTCATTTTTAAGACCAATATCAACAAACACACCAAAATCAACAACATTTCTCACAGTACCCTGAAGCTCCATACCAACTGCTAAATCTTCTAATTTTACAATATCGCGTCGCAAAAGTGGTTTAGGTTGATCATCTCTAAAATCACGTCTCGGTTGCTTTAAGCATTTAATAATATCTTCAAGTGTATATATATCAACATTATATTTTTTAGCTAGAGAATCAATATTAATTTCATCAAGCAAACAATTAAGCTTATCAGAGCCTATTTCACTAACATCACAATCTAAATCTTTTAAAATAAGTAAAGTAACATCATAACTCTCTGGATGAATAGAAGTAGTATCAAGAATATTATCACCATCAATAATACGCATAAACCCAATAGCTTGCTCATAAGCTTTATCACTCAAAATCTTCTTCTTTTTTAATTCATATCTAGATAAAAATTTGCCATTACTTTCACGAAACTTAATAATCTTATCAATTGCAGATTTAGTAAGACCAGAAACGTATCTTAAAATAGAAGAACTAGCAGTATTAATATTTATACCAACATTATTAACAGCACAACTAACAACAAAGTCAAGCTTTTCATCAAGCTTTTTCTCATTAACATCATGTTGATATTGCCCTATACCAATACTTTTAGAATCAATCTTTACAAGTTCACTTAATGGATCTTGAAGTCTTCTTGCAATACTAATAGCACTCCTTTGTTCAACATGTAAATCTGGGAATTCACTAATTGCTAATTTAGAAGCAGAATAAACACTAGCACCAGCCTCACTAACAATAATATATTCCACTTTTTTCTTTTTATATTCATTAATAGTCTCAGCAACTAAAAGTTCACTTTCAAAAGAAGCAGTACCATTTCCAATAGCAATAATATCAACATCATACTTATCAATTAAAAATTTAATTTTATCCTTTGCGGCATCCCACAAATTTTTAGGCTCATGAGGATAAATAACAGAAATATCCAAAACATTTGAAGTCTTACCAACTACAGCTAACTTACATCCCGTACGATAAGCAGGATCAAGACCTAAAACTACTTTCTCTTTCATCGGAGGAGTAAGCAATAACTTTTCCAAATTTCTACCAAACAAATCAATCGCCTTATTTTCAGCCACTTCTTTTAAACTAGACCTAACTTCTCTTTCAACACTTGGAAAAATAAGCCTTTTATAACTATCAACAATTGCATCCTTAATAATATCTATAACATTAGACTTATAATTTCTTATAACTTTAGAAAACAAAAAATTTAAAACATATTCTTCATCAACCCTAATATTAACAGTTAAAATATTTTCTCTCTCTGCTCGGTTAATAGCTAAAATTCTATGAGGCTTTATAAATTTTACTTTTTCTTTATAATCATAATACATCTCATAAATTTTAGCACTATCATCTGCATTTTTCTTTAATTTTGTATAAATCACACCATAATTTTGCATATTATTTCTAATCCAACGACGATAATAAGCATTATCACTAATCCACTCCGCAATAATGTATTTAGCGCCCATAACTGCCTCATCCACATTCTTAACCTTATCATTAATAAACTTAAGAGAAATTGTATCAATATCTAAATTATCCTTTTGAGACATAATCATTTTAGCCAAAGGCTCTAAACCAGCCTTAATAGCATCAGTAGCTTTAGTTTTTTTCTTTTCTTTAAAAGGTCGATAAATATCCTCTACTTCAACTAGTTTAGAACATGCCATAACATCTTTAAAAATCTCATCAGTTAAAAGACCTTTTTCATCAATTAATCTAATAATATCTTCTTTTCTTTTTAATAAATTCACTTGATATATATAAACTTCATTAATTTGTCTAATTACTTTTTCATCCAATAAACCAGTAGCCTCTTTCCTATATCTTGCAATAAAAGGAATAGTATTACCATCCTCAAGTAAACTTAAAACACTCCTAACTTGTTCTATTTTAATATGTAAATCATTTGCAATACCTTTAATAATATCATCATTCATATAATAACCTCCAGTAACATATTATACAATATAATCAATTTTTTCTAAACTTATTTGAACCAAAATCTAATAAATTTTTACCAAACTTTTTCTCAATATCAACAATAACAGTATTAATTTTTTGTGAATCGTTTTTAACATTATAATTTTTATCAAAAATAGAAAGTTGTTTTCTTTGAATCAAATCTAAATCATTTAAAGAAACAGATAAAGATCTAATACCTAATTCTTTATCATATAATTCATTAAATAATTCAAGCACAATTTTTTTAATAAAATTAATATCATCAGTACTATTTTCTAACTTTCTTTGTTTACTAATTTTACTCCAATTACTATATTTAATTCCAATACCAACAGTATTAACATACATTTTAGACCTTTTAAGCTTATTATAAGTCTCTTCAATTAAGTAATTAAAAACATCATAAATTTGATCAATATTTTTATAATCATAAGGTAAAACAGTAGAAGCCGAAATACTTTTAGGATTATCCTTAACATATTCAACTAAAGAATTATCAATACCATTAGCAAACTCCCACATCATAATACCCATTTTCTTAAAATTATTAATCAAAAAATCCTTATCTGTATGAGCTAAATCATAAATAGTATTAATATTTAACTTCTTTAATTTCTCGCTACTCCTCTTACCAATCATAAAAAGCTCAGCTACATCTAAAGGCCACATTTTACTACTAATTTCATGTTTAAATAAAGTATGAACTTTATTAGGCTTAGTAAAATCAGAAGCCATTTTAGCACATAATTTATTATTACCAATACCAACATTAACAGTAAAACCATATAAATTAAAAATATCATTCTTAATTTTGTAAGCAAACTTAATAGGATTACCATATAAACGTCTAATAGAAGTATATTCTAAAAAACACTCATCAATAGAATATCTCTCAACAATATTAGTATATTGTAATAAATAATTATATAAATAATCAGAATATTTTTTATATAAAGTATGATTAGGAGGATAAACATCTAAATAAGGACAAAGCTTTCTAGCACTATAAATAGTTTGACTAGTATAAACACCTTTTTGTTTACATAAATTACTTTTTGCAAGAACAATACCTCTTCTTTTAGTCTCATCTCCTCCAATAATAGCGTATCTATTTCGAATATCAATTTTACTACCATTTTTAATCATATCAACTGCAGTCCATGATAAAAAAGCATTATTAACATCAATATGTAAAACAATTCTCTCATTCATAAAACCACCAACAACATAATAACACATGTTTGATATTAAAACAAGTAAATATATCTAAACCTTGACTAAATATAAGCACTTTAGTATAATAAACATAGAAAACAAGAAGGAGGAATATACATGATAGAAAGATTAGAAGCCACACTAAAGCGTTATAAAAACATAGAAGAAGAATTAACAAAACCAGAAATAATTAATGATATAAAAAAGATGACAGAACTATCAAAAGAGCAAACAAAACTAGAACCCTTAATAGAAAATTATAACAAATATAAACAAATAAAAGAAGATATAAAAGAAGCTCGTGAAATGTTAAAAGATAAAGAAATTGCAGAATTTGCAAAAGAAGAATTAACAAGATTAGAAGAAGAACAAACAAAACTAGAACATAATTTAGAAATATTATTATTACCACACGATCCAAATGATGAGAAAAATGTAATAGTAGAAATAAGAGGAGCAGCAGGCGGAGATGAGGCCAATATATTTGCAGGAGATCTATTTGATATGTATTCAAGATATGCTGCAAATGAAGGATTTAAAATAGAAATATTAAACAGTACTCCAGGAACAGCAGGAGGCTATAGTCAAATAGAATTTATGGTTAAAGGAGAAGGCGTTTATTCTAAATTAAAATATGAAAATGGAGCCCATAGAGTACAAAGAGTTCCTGCAACTGAAAGCCAAGGAAGAGTCCACACATCAACCGCAACAGTATTAGTAATGCCAGAAGCAGAAGAATTCGACTATGAATTAGATGAATCAGAAGTAAGAGTAGATATTACAAGAAGCAGTGGCTGTGGAGGTCAAGGAGTAAATACAACAGATAGTGCTGTTAGATTAACTCATATTCCAACAGGAATAACAGTATATTCCCAAACAGAAAGAAGCCAAATAAAAAATAAAGAAATGGCATTTAAAATACTAAAAACAAGATTATATGATTTAAAATTAAGAGAACAAGAAGAAGCAATGGCTGCTGATAGAAAAAGTAAAATCGGAACAGGAGATCGTAGTGAAAAAATAAGAACATATAATTATCCACAAAATAGATTAACAGATCATCGTATAGGATTTACATCAATGAATTTAGATCGCATAATGGCAGGAGACTTAAAAGTAGTAATAGAAGCTTTAATAAATGAAGATCAAAAAAGGAAATTAGAAAGTGAATAGAACACTAGAAGAAGCAAGAAAAAAACTACAAGAAAAAAACTATGATCCATCTTTAGCCAATTACTTATACGATGTTATTAAAGAAGAAAAAGGAAGTATTACACAATTTAATGAAAAATTAGAAGAAATATTAAAAGGAAGACCAATACAATATGTAATAGGAAATGTTGATTTTTATGGATATATTATAGATGTAGATGAAAATGTATTAATTCCTAGATTTGAAAAAGAAAGATTAGTAGAATTAACTTTAGAAAAAATAAAAAATTGGAATAAACCAATAAAAATATTAGATATAGGAACAGGATCTGGATGTATAGCTATAGCTTTAAAAAAAGAAATAGAATCAGAAGTAGATGCTATTGATATATCAGATGAAGCTCTAAAACTAGCACGTTTAAATGCTATAAAAAATGATGTAAAAATAACTTTTTATAAAAGTAACATATTAAGAAACGTATCAAAAAAGTTTGATGTTATAATAAGCAATCCTCCATATTTAACTGAAAAAGATGATATAATGGAAATAGTAAAAAATAACGAGCCCAAACAAGCATTATATGCCCCAAATGATGGATTATACTATTATGAAGAAATATTAAAAAATTGTATCTATAGTATTAATTCAAAATTTTTAATAGCCTTTGAAATAAATTATAATCAAAAAGAAGCAATAACAAAATTAGTAAACAAGTATTTACCTAATACTAAAATAGAAGCATATAAAGATTATAATGATAAAGATAGATATATATTTATAAGTAATGAATAAAAAATAAAAATATCACCCAATAAATAAATGAAAGGGTGATATTTTTGAAAAAAATAATATTAATAACATTAGCTATAATAAGTATTTATATGATTTCTAATACCGTAAAAGCCGAAGAAATAATAATACCAGATACCGCAATTAGATTAAGAGTAATACCTAATAGTAATAATGCATTAGATCAAAGCATGAAACAAAAAGTAAGAACATATCTAGAAGACAACTTATATACTAAATTTATTAACACAAATAGCATTGAAGAAGCAAGAACAATAATTAATAAACAAATACCACAGATAGAAAGTGATATTAAAAACATATTTATTGACAATAATTATAATATGGATTTTAAAATAAAATATGGACTTAATTATTTTGATGAAAAAGAATATAAAAATATAAAATACAAAGAAGGATATTATGAATCATTAGTAGTAGAAATAGGAAAAGCTAAAGGAGATAATTGGTGGTGTGTGTTATTTCCTACAATTTGTCTACTTGATAAAAACGATAATACAAATGTAGAATATAAAATAAAAATAGTAGAATTATTAGAAAAAATATTTTAGTATAAAAACAAAGCATCATAATATTATTTAATAGGTGATATTATGAGTATATTTTTAACAACACTATTAGTAGGAATAAGTTTATCTATGGATGCTTTTTCACTTGCATTAGTATATGGAATGCAAAATATAAATAAAAAAGATAAAATAATCTTATCCTCAGTAGTGGGCTTATATCACTTTTTTATGCCATTAATTGGGTTAAAATTAGGAAATATAATAAACAATATTTTTATAATAGAATTAAATATTTTGATGTCAATAATATTTTTTATAATTGGAATTGAAATGATAATATCTAGTTTTAAAGATGCAAAAGAGAAAATAAATATAAGTATTATAGGCTTCATACTATTTGGATTATCAGTTAGTATAGATAGTTTAACTACAGGAATTGGATTAAATGCAATAAATAATAATTATTTAGAAGTATCATTAATATTTGCTATAACAAGTAGTATATTTACATATTTAGGATTAGCACTAGGAAACAAATTAAGTAAAAAAATAGGTAGATATTCAACAACAACAGGGGGTATAATTTTATTAATATTAGGAATTTACTATCTTTTTTAGAAAAAATGTTGACTATTTACTCAAAATATGGTATTTTTATGTTGACACGAAAGATGTGTTTTTATTTTGGAAAAAGGATGTGTAAAATGAAAAAGATATTTGGGAAAATAGCTAATTACTTTTTAGGAGTAAAAAAAGAAATAGGACGTATTAGATGGACTAAACCTAAAGAATTAGCAAAATACACTGCATCTACTTTAGTATTTATGATATTTTTTGGAGCTTTCTTTACAATAATTGACTTAGCAGTCTCATATTTAAGGAGTCTATAATGAAAAAAGAGTGGTATGTAGTAAGTACAGTAAGTGGACACGAATATAAAGTAAAAGAAAAATTAGAAAATAGAATTAATTCAATGGATTTAGGACAAAATATATTTCGTGTTATAGTTCCAGAGCAAAAAGAAATCGAATACAAAGATGGAGTAAAAAAAGAAAAAGTAAAGAAAATGTTTCCAGGTTACGTTTTAGTAGAAATGATTATGTCTGATGAAGCATGGTTCATTGTTAGAAATACTCAAGGAGTAACAGGATTTATAGGATCATCAGGAAAAGGAGCAAAACCAATACCATTATTACCACAAGAAGTAGATCGTGTATTAGGATCTATGGGAATGAGTAGAATGGATATAAATAAAGATATAAAACAAGGAAGTAAAGTAAAAATAGTAGATGGACCATTTAAAGATATGGTTGGTAAAATTGCTAATATTGATTTAAAACAACAAAAGTTAAATGTATTAATAGATTTATTTGGGCAAGAAACATCAGTAGAAGTAGAACTATCACAAATAGAAGTAATGTGATTATATGAAATTAAATATAGAATTAAACGAAGAGATAGTTTTTCCATTAATTAATGAATTAAAAAAAGATACACAAGAAAATCAATATGAAGTTTTAAATTTACTTGATATAGAAGCAGATTTAAAACTATTGAGAAATATGCATCAAATATTACAAATAAAAAATGACAACGAAATAAAAAAATTAGCAATAATTGCCTATAAAGTATTAATAAGAAGAGTAACAAATATTATGAAAAATAAAAAAATATCATGTTCTAAAGAGGAAAAAAAACATATCTATAAACTATATAGTGAGGTTTTAGAATATAAACCACAAAAAAATAGAATAAAAATAAAAAACTATTGAAATTTTAATTAATATATGATATCATTAGAGGCGCGAGACGAACTATAGTCTTAAAAACAAGTGGGAGGCGCGGACAGCTATTAGAACCACTCGCGAAAAATAAAACTAATTAGGAGGTGTTTTTTCGTGGCAAAAGAAGTAAGTAAAAAAATTAAGTTACAAATACCTGCTGGTAAGGCTACACCTGCTCCACCAGTTGGAACAGTACTAGGACCTGCCGGAATTAATTTACAAGAATTTTGTACTAAATTTAACGATATGACAAGAGATAAAATGGGAGATATATTACCAGTTGAAATAACTATATATGATGATAGAAGTTTTGATATGGTATTAAAAACTCCACCTGCTGCATTTTTACTAAAAAAAGCCGCTGGAATAAAAAAAGGCTCAAGCAAAGGAGAAACTGTAGCAACAATCTCTCGAGACAAAATAAAAGAAATTGCAGAAACTAAATTACCAGACTTAAACGCCAACGATATTGAAGCAGCTATTAAAATTGTTGAAGGTACTGCAGTCAATATGGGTATAAAAGTTGAATAATAATACATATAGGTTTTACCTATGTGGAAGGATTAGTCCGCAAGACCACATAAGGAGGAAAAATAATGAAAAGTAGTAAAAGACATTCTGATAACTTAAAAAAAGTAGAAAAAAATAAGTTATATACCGCTACTGAAGCCATTAAATTAGCTAAAGAAACTTCAAATGCTAAATTTGATGCAACAATAGATGTTGCCTTAAATCTAAATTTAGATGTAAAAAAAGCTGATCAACAATTAAGAGGAGCAGTTGTTCTTCCAAAAGGAAGTGGAAAAACTAAAAAAATATTAGTATTAGCCAAGGGAGAACAAGCAAAATCAGCAGAAGAAGCAAAAGCAGACTTTGTAGGAGACGTAGACTTAATTACTAAAATTGAAAAAGAAAATTGGTTTGACTTTGATGTAATTATTGCTACTCCAGAAATGATGCCAATGCTAGGTAAAATTGGTAAACTATTAGGACCAAAAGGATTAATGCCAAATCCTAAAACAGGAACAGTTACAAATGATGTAGCAAAAGCAATTGAAGAAACTAAAAAAGGTAAAGTAAATTATCGTACTGATAGTTTTGGTAATGTACATGGAATCATTGGAAAATCAAGTTTTTCTGATGAAGATTTAATGGAAAATTTAGAAGCTTTCGTGCAAGCAATTGTTAAAGCAAAACCTGCAACAGTTAAAGGCACATATATAAAGAATATATCTATTTCATCTACTATGGGTCCAGGAATTAAAATTGCAACAAATTCTTTGACAAATAGTAATTAATAGATTATAATATAAAATGAAATTATGCCGAAGAAAGTAAGGACATACGTTTAAAAATCTTACCGAGGAATAAAACACTTTTTCTCCCTCGGAAATTAGAGGGACTTTTTTTGGCAAGAAAAGGAGGCTTGAAAGTGGCAAATGCAAAGATATTAGAACAAAAAGCACAAGTTGTATCAGAAATTAAAGATAAATTTGCAAAAGCAAAATCAGTCGTAATTTTTGACTATCGTGGACTACTTGTATCTGAAGTAAACGAATTAAGAAGAAATTTAAGAGCAAATGATTCAGATTATAAAGTATATAAAAATACATTAATCAAAAGAGCACTAAACGATAGTGAATACAACTTAGACGAATTTTTAGAAGGACCTAGTGCTATCTCATTTTCTGATGATGAATTAGCACCAGTAAGAATTTTAAGCGAATTTGCAAAAAAACATAATGCCCTAGAATTGAAAGTAGGAATAGTTGAAGGAAAAATAGCTAAAAAAGAACAATTAGAAGCCTATGCTGCAATTCCATCAAGAGATGCTCTACTTACAATGTTAGCAGGACAAATGATTGGAACAGTTAGAGATTTATCAATCTGTTTAGATTTATATGCAAAAGAAAAAGAAGAAAAATAAAGAAAGAGAGGAATTAAAATGGCAAAATTAAAAAAAGACGAATTTATAAGTTCATTAAAAGAAATGTCAATTCTTGAAATTAAAGAATTAGTAGATGCTATGAAGGAGGAATTTGGAGTAGATCCATCTGCAGTAGCAGTAGCAGCAGCTCCACAAGCAGCAGTAGAAGAAGGACCATCAAAAGTTAATGTAGTATTAACAAGTGCTGGTGCAAATAAAATTGCAGTTATCAAAATTGTTAGAGATTTAACAGGACTAGGATTAAAAGAAGCAAAAGAAATTGCTGATAATGGTGGTAACGTAAAAGAAGGAATTGACAAAGAAGAAGCAGAAAAAATTAAAGCTCAATTTGAAGAAGCTGGCGCAACAGTTGAATTAAAATAGAGTAAAAATACAAAGCCTTGATCCAATTTAATATTGAATCGAGGTTTTATTTTTTTATAGACAAATTATATTTTTAGAATAATAAAATTATATACCAATTTATTGGTTATTTTTTTTAATAAAAGTTATATATTTTTTGACATTTAATTTAAAAATATTATGATAAATTATATTAAATAAAAATAAATTAAAAAAAATAAAAATATTTCCAAAAACCATGTTGACTTTTTGCACAAACAGTGATAGTATTATAAATTGGTAACACGTCTCTTTTTGTCGTGCAATCATTAAAAAAATATTTAGGCATAGGGGTGAAAATTTAATGGCTTATAAACTAAAACAAAGCGGTGATTATAGAAAAAGAAGAAACTTTTCTATGATCAAAAATTCATTAGAACTTGATAATTTATTACAGATTCAAACTGAATCATATCAATGGTTCACAACAGAGGGAATAAAAGAAGTATTTGAAGACCTATTCCCAATTGAAAGCTTTTCTGGTAGCTTATCTTTAGAATTTGGAGATTACGTATTTGATACACCAAGATATTCAATAAAAGAATGTAAAGATAGACAAATTACATATGCATCTCCACTTAAAGTACAAACTAGACTATTTAATAATGAAACAGGGGAAGTAAAAGAACAAGAAATCTTCTTAGGTGATATGCCACTTATGACTGAAAGAGGAACATTTATAATTAATGGAGCAGAACGTGTTATTGTTTCTCAATTAGTAAGATCGCCAAGCGTTTACTATTCAAAAGAAATAGATAAAAATGGTAAACCATCTTTCGCAGCCAAAGTTATACCATCACGTGGAACATGGCTAGAATATGAAACAGATGCAAAGGATGTAATCTATGTTAGAATAGATCGTACAAGAAAAGTACCAATAACTACCCTATTACGTGCTTTTGGATTATCTTCTGATAAAGATATTTTAGATATGTTTGATAATAATCAATATTTAAAAAACACTATTGAAAAAGATTCTACAAAAAGTACAGATGAAGCATTAATTGAAATATATGAAAAATTAAGACCAGGAGAACCTATTACATTAGATAGTGCTAAAAACCAATTAATTACTAGATTCTTTGATAACTTTCGTTATGATCTAGCAAAAGTAGGTCGTTATAAGTTTAACCGTAGATTAAATATTGCAGATCGTTTAATAGACTGTGTAATTGCAGAAAACATAAAAATAAATAAGGAAATTAAAGTAGCAAAAGGAACAAAAATAACCAAAGACATTCTAACAGAAATAGAACAATACCTAAAAGATGGATACGGAAGATGTGAAGTAAAAGTAAATGAAGAATTAAACACAAATAATATTGTCCAAAAAATTAAAGTTTATTCTAATGTAGATCCTAAAAAAGTTGTAACATTAATTGGAAATGATCAAACACTAGATACCAAAACATTAACTATATCAGACGTATACGCATCTGTATCTTACTATCTAAACTTAGCAGAAGGTATAGGACATGATGATGAAATAGATCATCTAGGCAACAGAAGAATTAGACAAGTAGGAGAATTATTACAAAATCAATTTAAAGTTGGAATCAGCAGAATGGAAAGAGTAATTAGAGAAAGAATGACTACTCAAGACATTGAAACAGTAACACCTAAAACTCTAATAAACATCAGACCCGTAACTGCAGTTATTAAAGAATTTTTTGGTAGTAGCCAATTATCACAATTTATGGATCAAGTAAACCCAATTGCAGAACTAACTCACAAAAGAAGATTATCAGCATTAGGACCAGGCGGATTATCACGTGATCGTGCGGGAATGGAAGTAAGAGACGTAAACGCATCTCATTATGGCCGTATTTGTCCAATAGAATCACCAGAAGGACAAAATATAGGTTTAATTACTTCACTAGCAAGTTATGCAAAAGTAGATGAATATGGATTTATTCAAACACCATATCGTAAAGTAGAAAATAAAAAATTAACAGATCAAGTAGATTATTTAACAGCAGATGAAGAAAATGACTTTTATATATCACAAGCAACAGTAAATGTTAATGATGATTTAGAAATAACAGACAGTGTAGTAGCAGGACGTTATCGCGGAGAAAATGTAATGATACCAGTAGATCAAGTAGACTACATTGACGTATCACCACAGCAAGTTGTATCAGTTACAACTAGTCTAATTCCATTTTTGGAACACGATGATGCAACACGTGCTTTAATGGGAGCTAACATGCAACGTCAAGCACTACCACTACTAACAACAGAAGCTCCTTACATAGGAACAGGCGTAGAATACATTGCCGCTAAAGATAGTGGTGCAGTAGTAGTAGCAAAAGCAGATGGTGTTGTAGAATACGTAGATGGTAAGAAAATAATAATAAAAAATGCAAAAGGCCAAGATGTATATACATTAGACACATTTGAAAGATCAAACCAAGGAGAAACATCTAATCATCGTCCAATTGTAAGAACAAACGACAAAGTAAAAAGAGGTCAAGTAATAGCAGATGGACCAAGTACAGATAAAGGAGAACTAGCCTTAGGAAAAAATGTAGTTGTTGCCTTTATGACATTTAACGGATATAACTTTGAAGATGCTGTTATTATGAACGAAAGACTAGTAAAAGACGATGTCTATACATCACTACACATAGAAGATTATGAAATTCAATGTCGTGATACAAAATTAGGACCAGAAGAAATAACAAGAGATATTCCTAATATTGGAGAAGATGCAAGAAAAAATCTTGATGAGAATGGAATAATTAGAATAGGTACAGAAGTAAAAGAAGGAGACATCCTAGTAGGAAAAGTAACACCAAAAGGTATGGCAGATCTAACAAGTGAAGAAAAATTACTACATGCAATATTTGGAGAAAAAACAAGAGAAGTAAGAAACTCATCACTAGTAGTACCACATGGAGGAGAAGGAATAGTACATGATGTAAAAGTATACACAAAAGCAGACAGTGATGATTTACCAAGCGGAGTTAGTAAAGTAATAAGAGTATACATAATTCAAAAACGTAAAATACAAGTTGGAGATAAAATGAGTGGTCGACATGGAAATAAAGGTGTAATCTCACTAATATTACCGCAAGAAGATATGCCATATTTACCAGACGGAACACCAGTAGATATTATGCTAAACCCACAAGGTGTACCATCTCGTATGAACATTGGTCAAATATTAGAATTACACTTAGGAATGGCTGCAAAGAAATTAACTGTATATGTAGCAACACCAGTATTAGACGGAGCTAAGAAAGATGACATAGCAGCAATGCTAAAAGAAGCCGGAATGGATGCTGATGGTAAAACTGTTTTATATGACGGAAGAACTGGAGAACCATTTGACAATAGAATAGCAGTAGGTGTAATGTACATGATTAAGCTTCATCACATGGTAGATGACAAACTACACGCCAGATCAACAGGACCATATTCATTAGTAACACAACAACCACTTGGAGGAAAAGCTCAATTTGGTGGACAAAGATTTGGAGAAATGGAAGTATGGGCTCTAGAAGCATATGGTGCTGCTCATGTTCTACAAGAAATATTAACATATAAATCAGATGACGTAATAGGACGTGTAAAAGTATATGAAGCAATTGTTAAAGGAAACCCACTACCTAGTCCAAGCATACCAGAAGCATTTAGAGTATTAATAAAAGAATTTCAAGCATTAGGTCTTGACATATCAGTAATTAATAATGATGATGAAATGTTAGACTTTAAAGAACTAGAAAAAGAAAACATCATAGAAGAAACACCATTAGTTGAAGAATTAGAGAAAAAAATAGATCAAAACCTATTCAAAGACGAAGAAGAAGATTTTGATGATGAGTTTGACGATTTAGAAGAAGAATTAGATGATCTTGATGAATTTGATGATGAAGATATGGGAGGTGAATATTAATGTTAGAAGCAAATAATTTCAAAGCCTTAAGAATAGGAATAGCCTCTCCAGAAAAAATTCGTTCATGGTCATACGGAGAAGTACAAAAACCAGAAACAATTAACTATCGTACTTTAAAACCCGAAAGAGATGGATTATTCTGCGAAAAAATATTTGGACCAACAAGAGATTATGAATGTTCATGTGGAAAATACAAAAGATTAAGATACAAAAATATTATATGTGACAGATGTGGAGTAGAAGTAACCAGTTCAAAAGTAAGACGTGAAAGAATGGGACACATCGAACTTGCTACTCCTGTATCTCATATATGGTATGTCAAAGGAGTACCATCATATATAGGCCTATGTCTAGACATGTCTCCAAGAGATCTAGAAGAAGTAATCTACTTTGTATCATACGTAGTAATTGACCCAGGAAAGACCCCACTTATAAAAAAACAAACACTATCAGATAAAGAATATCGTGTATATTATGAGAAATATGGTAACAGTTTCAAAGTGGGAATGGGAGCAGCAGCCATCAAAGAATTATTAGAACAAGTAGATGTAAAAAAAGAATTAGAAGAAATCCAAAAGGAACTAGAAGGTGCCACAGGACAAAAAAGAAGCAGACTAGTAAAAAGATTAGATGTATTAAACGCATTCGATACATCTGGAAACAAACCAGAATGGATGATTTTAGAAGCATTACCAGTAATTCCACCAGAATTAAGACCAATGATTCAATTAGATGGAGGACGCTTTGCAACATCTGACTTAAATGATTTATATAGAAGAGTAATAAATCGTAATAATCGCCTAAAAAAATTAATCGAATTAGGAGCTCCATCAATAATCGTACAAAATGAAAAACGTATGCTTCAAGAAGCAGTAGACGCACTATTTGACAATGGTCGCCGTGGACGTAGTGTTACAGGTCCTGGAAATCGTGCTTTAAAATCACTATCAAGTATGTTAAAAGGAAAACAAGGGCGATTCCGCCAAAATCTATTAGGAAAACGTGTTGATTATTCAGGAAGATCCGTAATCGTAGTAGGTCCAGATTTAAAAATGTATCAATGCGGTATACCAAAAGAAATGGCACTAGAATTATTCAAACCTCATGTAATAAATGGATTAGTAAGCAAAGAAATAGCAAATAATATTAAATCTGCTAAAAAGATGATTGATAATCAAGATCCTAAAGTATGGGATATAGTAGAAGAAGTAATAAAAGAACATCCAGTAATGTTAAACCGTGCCCCTACACTACACAGATTAGGAATACAAGCATTCGAACCTAAATTAATTTCAGGAAAAGCTATTAGACTACATCCTTTAGTAACAACAGCATTCAACGCCGACTTTGATGGAGACCAAATGGCAGTTCACGTACCATTGTCAGAAGAAGCAAAAGCAGAAGCTCGTATCCTTATGCTAGGTGCTAATAACATTTTAAGTCCTAAAAATGGAGATCCAATTGTAACCCCAAGCCAAGATATGATTTTAGGAAACTATTATATAACAATGGAAAAAGCAGGCTTACCATCAGAAGGAAGAATATTCAAAGATCCAAACGAAGCAATAATGGCATATAACAGAAGAGAAATCACATTACACACAAGAATAATAGTACCAGTAAATTCTTTCTATCATAAAGTATTCTTAGACAACTATAAAAACAAATATTTTGTTACAACAGTAGGAAAGATAATATTTAATGAAATATTACCAGATTCATTCCCATACGTAAATGAACCAACAAACGAAAATATTGAAGGAATAACTCCAAGCAAATACTTTATTGACTATGGAGAAAACTTATTAGAAAAATTAAAATCTATACCACTTCCAGCCCCATTTAAAAAAGGGACACTAGAAAAACTAATAGCTCAAATGTTTAAACGATACAAAACAACAGAAACTTCAATATTCTTAGACAAATTAAAAGATTTAGGATTCAAATATTCTACCTATGCAGGAATAACTATTGCCGCAAGTGATGTAGTAACATCAAAAACAAAAGAAGACGTAATAAAACGAAGCAATGATGAAGTAAAAAAAGTAAATAAACAATATCAACGTGGATTAATAACAAACAAAGAAAGATTCGACTTAGTAATCGAAATATGGAATAAAGCTAAAAAAGATATAGAAAAAGAATTAAGTGAATATGCAAACTCAACAGAATACGAAGACAACCCAATCTTTATGATGATGAACTCTAAAGCACGTGGATCAATATCTAACTTTGTACAATTAGCAGGTATGCGTGGAATAATGTCTAAACCAAATGGAGAACCAGTAGAAATACCAATAACTTCTTCATTTAGAGACGGATTAACAGTATCAGAATTCTTCTTATCAACTCATGGTGCTCGTAAAGGTAGTGCAGATACAGCCTTAAAAACAGCAGATTCAGGTTATATGACAAGACGTTTAGTTGATGTAGCACAAGATATGATCATCAGAGAAGAAGACTGTGGAACAAGTCAAGGTGTATTAGTAAGCGCATTTGTTGATGACAAAGACGGAGTAATTGAACCTTTATATGATCGTATATTAGGAAGATTCACAAGCAAAAAAGTAATAAACCCAGAAACAAAAGAACTAATTGTCGATAAAAACGAATATATAACAGAAGCAATTGCTGATAAAATAATAAAAGCAAAAATAGAAGAAGTAGAAGTTAGAACAGCTTTAACATGTCGTACCAATCATGGAGTTTGTCGCAAATGCTATGGACGTAACTTAGCAACAGGAAATATCGTAGAAATAGGAGAAGCCGTTGGAACAATGGGAGCCCAATCAATCGGTGAACCAGGAACTCAATTAACTATGCGTACATTCCATACAGGTGGAGTTGCAGGAACCGACATTACGCAAGGTTTACCTCGTGTTGAAGAATTATTTGAAGCACGTATACCAAAAGGTAAAGCAACAATCGCAGAAATAGATGGAAAAATACAAAAAATTGAAGACGCAGGCGGCAAATTTAAAATATATATTAAAAATGATAATGAAGTTAGAGAACACATTACATTATATGGTGCAAAATTACGTGTAGAAAAAGGAATGCAAGTCCATGCAGGAGATAGATTAACTGAAGGAAATATAAGTCCAAAAGAACTACTAGCAGTAACAGATCCAAACACTGTACAACAATATATCCTAAAAGAAGTTCAAAAAGTATATCGTTCTCAAGGTGTTGATATAAACGACAAACACGTAGAATTAATTGCAAGAAGAATGATATCACAAATAAGAATAATAGATGCAGGAGATACAAAATTCATACCAAGTACAACAGTAGATATATTTGACTTTACCGAAGGAAACAAAGATGTTATCCTACAAGGTAAAAAACCAGCAATTGGACAGCCAATTTTACTAGGAATCACAAAAGCATCACTAGAAACAGACTCATTCCTATCAGCATCATCATTCCAAGAAACAACAAGAATCTTAACAGAAGCATCAGTAAAAGGAAAAGTAGACAAACTACACGGCTTAAAAGAAAATGTAATTATGGGTAAACTTATCCCAGCAGGAACAGGAGCCAAAGAGTATATGGATATAGGGTATACCCTTGAAAAAGAATTTTTTGATGACGAAGCAAGCGAAGTATTAGAAGAGGAATTTCTTGATTAATTCTTCTTTTTTTATGCTATATTAAATTGTGTCTTTAATCACTTACATTATTTATATTGCTTGTACCAGTTAAGTCATTTACATTAGTTATGTAACTTACATTATGCTATATTAAATTGTGTCTTTAATCACTAATATTATTTATATCACTTACAATAAACTATTTGTTAAATTAGACTTAGTTAGAATAAATTCTAATATTCATTTTACTAAATTCAATTAGCTAGTTATTCAAACCAGTAACCTTCTAAATTAATCTAGTTAGTTGTTAAATTCAACCAATAGCCATGTCAAACTCAATTAGCCAGTTATTCAAACCAGTAACCTTACTAAATTAATCTAGTTAGTTGTTAAATTCAACCAATAGCCATGTCAAACTCAATTAGCCAGTTAAAAATTACTAATAAATTTATTAAACTATATTTAATCACTCAAGCTTTATTTAACTGACTAATAATTACAATTAATTTTATATATTTATATAAATTTCGACTTTACTGCTGCATCTAAAAAGCAAAAAAAGTTACAAATAAAACTAAAAAGCAACCAATATATAAGTAAATAAAAAAAAGTGAAAAAAGTTTAAAAAAAAGAATTGACAAACGCATGTTTGTATGATATAGTGTGATTGCAAGTGAAAAAAAGTAAGGTAGGGAGTGGTTGATTCATGAAAATATACAAAGGATACAAATTTAGATTATATCCAGACAAAAAGCAGATAGAACTAATTAACAAGACTTTTGGATGTGTAAGATTTACATATAACTATTTTTTATTAAAACATCAAAAAGACAACACAAAAAGAAAATTAATCAATGAGCTAAAAGAATTACAAGAACAAAATCCATTTTTAAAAGAAGTTGATAGCTGTGCTTTAAGATGTGCAATTTTTAAGTTGGAAGATTCTTTAAAAGGAAGATTATCTAAAAAAGCAGAACCACCTGCATTAAAAAGAAAATATGTTAAACAAAGTTATCAGACAAATTATATGACGTACACATATAATGGAAAAAAATATAGTAGTATAGAGATAGATTTAAAAAATAGAAAAATAAAACTACCAAAACTAGGGCAAATCGGAATAAAGGGATATCACAACAAAAAAGAAATTAACGGTGATATTATAAACGCAACTATAAGTAAAGAAACAACAGGCAAATACTATGTAAGTGTCATAATTTTAGAGGATACTTTGCCAAACACAAAAGTAGAGCCCAAAAAAGTTATTGGAATAGATTTAGGCATCAAAGATTTAATTACAACTAGTAATGGCGAGAAATTTGTTAATAAAAAATATGCTATTATTAATGAAGAAAAACTACAAAGGCTACAAAGAAAATTATCAAATCAAGAAAGAAATAGTAAAAATTATTTTAAAACTAAAGAAAAAATAGCAAGAGCATATGCAACTGTAAAAAATTCAAGAAAGCATCATATAACAAACATAATAAATAAAATTGTTAAAGATAACGATATAATTGTAAGTGAAAATTTAGAAGTTAAAAAAATGATAACTGTCAACAAAAACAAAAGTGCTAAAAATATAGCTGATGCGAGTTTTTATTCAATATGTAATTTATTAAAATGGAAAACAAAATTACAAGGAAAATATTACTATCAAGTAGATACATATTTCCCAAGTAGTCAAATATGTTCGAGATGTGGATACAAAAACTTAAAAATTAAGGATCTAAATATTAGAACATATACATGTAAAAATTGTGGATTGGAAATTGATAGAGACATAAACGCAAGCATCAATATAATGTTTGAAGGATTAAAACAACATTATAAAAGTTAACAAAAATACGGTGGCGCCCATCGAAATTTATGCCTATGAATAAAAGAAAAATACAAAAGTTATTTCAATTTGCAGTAGGAAACCTTGGAGGCAACAACAAGGAAGTTAAAATTATTTGCTAAAAATTTATTAAAGTGATATAATTTTAATGAGGTCAAGTATGGTGAGTTTAAATAAAAATATAGAAAAAACAACAAAAACAATAAAAAAATATCCGATTCTTTTTTATTTTGCAATATCTTCAATAGTTAATGCAACTTTATTAAGGATTGTAACAGTAAGAAATTATTTCGATATAAAGCCATTATTAATGGATATAGGAATAGTTCTTCTTTTGAGTGCTATCACTTTTATGTTGAAAGAAAAAAATCGAAAGAAATATTTAATTACTTTAACAATTGCTTTAACTGCAATATGTATTATAAATTCCATGTACTATACTTATTACAAATCTTTTGCGTCGTTTTCTATGCTAGCAACTTCGGTATTTGTTGTAGATGTAAAGGATGCTGTTATGGAAAATGTAATACAATTAAAAGATATAATATTTACATGGCAGATAATAGGACTAATTGTGTTGCTATATGAAGAAAATAAAAAGAAATATAAGGATTTTACGTTTACAAAAAAATTAAAAATTAGAAAAATATTAATTGTTTCTTTAGTTTGTTGTTTAACAGTTATATTAAGTTCATCTTTAGAAGATTTTTCGCGTTTAACAAAAGAATGGAATAAAAAAGGCGTAGTAATGAACTTTGGAATATATTTATACCAAGCCAATGATTTAATACAAAGTTTGAAGCCACAATTAAATAATATATTGGGACATGATACAGCGCTAAAAAACACTAGAGAATATTATGAAAAGTATGGATATAAGGAAGAAAACAAACAGGACAATGAATATAGTAATATTTTTGAGGGTAAAAATTTAATAGTAATACATGCGGAAAGCTTACAAACTATAGCTATTGATTTAGAATTTAATTCCAAGGAAGTAACACCAAATTTAAACAAACTAGCTCACGAAGGAATATATTTTAGCAATTTTTATTCTCAAGTAGGCGTAGGAACAAGTAGTGATGCAGAATTTACTTTTTCCACATCTTTACTGCCATCGTCTAATGGAACTGTTTTTGTTAATTATTATGATAGAGAATATATAACTTTACAAAAATTACTAAAAGAAAAAGGATATTATGTAGCAAGTATGCACGCTAATGACGGAGAGTTTTGGAATCGCGAAGTAATGCATAAAAACATGGGATACGATAAATTATACGATAAAGATTATTATAACATAGATGAAACAATAGGATTAGGACTTTCAGATAAATCGTTTTTCAACCAATCTGTTAATTTAATAAAAAAAATACAACAAGAGGAACAATCTCCATTTTACATAAATTTAATTACACTAAGTAATCACACACCGTTTAGTGATTTAGATAATATGGAACCGTTTGATACATCAATGTATGTGAATATAAATAATCGCAGTATTCGCCGAGAATATATTAATAATACAGTATTAGGAAATTATTTTCGATCACTACATTATGCAGACAGTGCTATTGGTGAATTTATTGAAAAATTGGACGATGAAGGGCTATTAGAAAACACAGTTATAGTAATATATGGAGATCATGATGCACGAATAGAAGAAAACTACTACAACATATATTATAATTATGACGGAGTTTATGATACAATATTAAGTGAAGGGGATAAAGGATATACAGAATTTAATGAATATGTCTATGAACTTGATCGAAAGGTACCATTTATTATTTGGACTAAAGATACAAAATTTTCTAAAGAAGTAACAAAACCAACGGGAATGATAGATGCTTTACCAACTTTAGGAAACATGTTTGGAATATATAGTAAATATCAATTGGGACAAGACATGTTCAGTATAGGAGAAGAGAATACAGTAGCTTTTGTTGATGGTTCGTATGTTAGCGAAAAAATATATTACAATAGTTCTAAAGATGAAAGCTATGTAATAAAAAAAGAAGCAATTAGTGAGGAATACGTAAGAGAAAGAAGAAATAAAGTTGATAAATTAATTGAAGTGTCTAACGACATAATAAAATATGATTTAATAAAAGAACTAGAAGAAGATTAATGAAAGGAAACAAAAATGAAAGATAAAGAGAGTAAGATAAAAAAAACTATAAAAAAAGTGAAAAAATCAAAAATATTCAAAGAAGAAGACAAAAATAGTTATTCATTTAAAGAAATGATATTTGTTATGGTCTTTTCACTAATACTAGGATTCTTTGCATGCTTTTCAATATATAAAATATTTAATAGTGGCAAAGATTATATAGTTCTTAGTAAAGATTTGTCAAAATTAGTAGATACATACTATGCTTTAGTAGATAACTATTATGAAGATATTGATAAAGAGTTACTAGTAGATGATGCAATAAAAGGAATGTTAAGTAGTGTAGGAGATGTATACACTAATTATAGCGATACTGATTCTACATTAACATTTAAAGAAACAGTAGATGGTAGTTATGAAGGAATTGGAGCAATGGTAGGTCAAACAACAGAGGGCGACCTTATAGTAGTAGAAATATTTAAAAATTCACCATCTGATAAAGCGGGGCTAAAAGTAGGAGATATCATTACAAAAATAGATGGACAAGATTTTATTGGAAAGACATCTACCGATGTATCAAATTATATAAAAAATAATGAAAATAAAACAATAATATTGACTATAAAAAGAGATGAAGAGATAAAGGAGATAAAATTAGAACGAGATTTAGTAGAAATGCCTACAGTAAGTAGCGAAATATACGAAAGTGAAGGCAAAAAGATAGGATATGTATCTATTTCTATTTTCTCTTCTACAACAACAAAACAATTTAAAAATGCTTTAAACGAATTGAATAAAGATAAAATAGATGGTCTAATAATAGACGTAAGAGATAACGGGGGTGGTTATTTGAGCGTTGTAACTGACATTGCCAGTGAAATATTAGAAAAAAACAAAGTCATCTATAAATTAGAAAAAGATGGCAAAATAACAGAAAAAAAAGATACTACCAAAGAAAAAATAGAATATCCAATAGCCATATTGGTAAATTCTAATAGCGCATCGGCCGCAGAAATACTAGCAGCTGCGATTAAAGAAAGTTGCAACGGTATTGTAGTGGGGACAAATACCTATGGAAAAGGAACAGTACAACAAACTACAACTTTACCAGATGGTAGTATGGTAAAATATACTGTTCAAAAATGGTTAACCCCTAATGGTAATTGGATAGAAGGAAAGGGAGTGACACCGACAGAGTTTATCGAATTAGATGAAAAGTATTATAATAATCCTATTAAGGAAAACGATAACCAACTGAATAAAGCAATAGAACTAGTTGGTAACAAAATTAAATAAAAAAATAAAAAAAATAAAAAAAGAATAATGGAGACTGTGATAATATGATTAAATTTATTTTATATGATGACCAAAAAGAAACATTAAAGAAAACTTCAGCTATAATTCATAGACTTATGATGAAATATGATTTTGATTATAGAGTTGAACAATTTACTAATTACAATAAAGATTTAGAACAAATTATTAAGACTAAAGACTGCTTAAAAGTATATTTATTAGATATAGAAGTACCAAATGTAAATGGTGTTTCATTAGCATCAAAAATAAGAAAATATGATTGGAATAGTGTGATAATATTTTTAACAGCACATGATAAATACAAGGCATCAATTTTTGAGGGACGCTTAATGGTGCTAGATTATATAAACAAAATATATAAGTATCCTAAAAGACTAGAAGAAACACTAAAACTTTCGGTAAAAATGTTAAAAAAAAGCAGTAATACTTTAGTATATAAGTTCAATTCTATAGTGTATAGATTGCCAATAGATGATATTTTATATATCGTAAAAGTACCAGAAAATAAAAAATGTGAAATACACACCATAAGTGGTAATATATATGAAATAGGTGGTAGTATTTCTAAATTATGTAAAACATTAAAAAGGAACTTTAGACAATCACATAAGTCGTGTATCGTAAACGCAGATAATATAAAAACAATTGATAGTAGCAACAATGTAATAACATTTAAAAATGGGAAAAGTATTTATTTGCTTTCTAATAGAATGAAGAAAAACTTTAAAGAATTTATTTTGAATTACAAATAAAAAGGGTGTTAATAATGGGAGTTTTTAGTTATATAATGAGTAGTATAATTATTATTACTACTCCTCTTATTTTTTCTAAAGTATTGTTAAAACCAAAATTAAGAGCAGATAAATCTAAAATAGTAGTTGCTATCTTAGTGGCACTAATATCTAGTATATTGATATATATGTATATAGATGGAATATTGAGAACTATTGCGATGATAATTTATCATGTTATTATAATTTATTATACATATAACATTAATTTAAAAAAAGCAATAATGACGACAGTATTATTCATATCATTATTAATAATATCAGAGTTATGTATAAGTTTAATAATACTAGACTTAATAGGTGTAAGTAAGGACTATTATTACAATACATTTGCGGGTACAGTATTTTCTAATATAGTAATATATGCATTTTGTCTTTTAATAATAACCATAATGAGAAAAATATTTAAAATAGTAATGAGTAATAATTTAGAATTTAGTAAAAAAATAGCCGTGTTTTCTGTACTGGTCTTAATCAGTATCTTAATGTTTTTCTACGACATAATTATGAATATTAATTTAGAAGGCAAAACATTTATATATTTATTTGTAATAATTGTTTTTATATCAGTTCTTATAATAATTATTTTTCAAGAAAATAAGAAATATAAATTAAATATAGAATATGAAAAACTTATGAAATTTATAAGAATTTATGAAAAGGAAATAGAAAAACAAAGAATACTTAAACATGAGTTTAAAAATCAATTAATAACAATTAAATCAAAGATAATAGATGGAGACAGCGATATTAATATAATAAAGTATATTGAAGCAATTATTAAAGAAGAGATAGATGTAGAGAATGTAAACTATTCAACTTTTAAGAGTTTACCATCAAACGGGTTAAAAACATTATTATATTTTAAATTTTCAGAAGTAATAGAAAAAGGAATAAAAGTAGAAATAAGTGCAGAACCGTCAGTAAAAACTTCATTCATTCAAAATTTATCTGTTCAAGATTTAAAAAAATTGGCAGTATTGATTGCAACACATATTGATATTGCTGTTAAAATCGGTGAAAAAAGTTATAGCAAAATTATTGCAATAGAAATATACAAAGAGAAAAATGAAATAAAAATTGTTATATCTAATACTTATAATAACAATAAAAATAAAGAGAAAAAACTTAAAAAAATTAGCGATGACAAGCTAAACTATCAACTAAAATTAATACACAAAATATTAAAAAGTAATAAAAAAATTACTGTACAAACGGAAAAAACAAAGAAAATATTTACTCAAACTATAACAATAGCAAAAAATTATACAAATAAAAAATAACAATAATGTAGAATGAATAAGACTATTATAATAAAATAACTGTTTTAAAAGTACACTTTATAGGTTATATTTTACAATTTAATCTTTTTTTTATTAGTAAATATTTAAACCTATATTTTTAATATATTATGTTTTTTAAATCTATTTTTATTTAAGTAAACAGCAATATTTTAATAATATTTTTAGTAATAGTGATTAATGTTAAATATTATTAGTTTAAAATTAGTATATGTTTTGTAAACTAGCGGTTAAAGTGGTATAATTATATTAAATAAGTAAAAAAGGGTGAATATATAAAATGACAATTATAGAAAACTTGATAATTAGCATAATTACAGTAGAGATAGGTCTATTCTTTACAAGAACATTATTAGAGTGCAAATTACAAAAGAGAAAAGAAAAAATAATTTTGGTAAATATTATATCAATTACTTTATGTTTTTTATTTATTATATTGTTTAATGAAATACTTTTTATTATAGGAACAATAATAATATACATAATATTATTAAATATAACGTTTAATTTAAATTTCAAAAAATCGATACCTATAATATCATCATTAATATTTTTTCAATTAATTATTGAAATAGTGTTAAATTTAATAGTTAGTGATTTTACAAAAGAGTTTGTAATAAAGCTTGCAGCATTTTTAATTTTAATAATATTAACAAAAAGTATGAAAAAGAAAATAAAAAAAATAATAACAATTAATAAAAATTATAGTACAAAAATAACTGTTTTAACATTACTATCTATTTTAAGCATTATAATATTTTACTATTTTATAAATAACAATTTATTAATCGATACAAAAATAGGAATATGTGCAGTTGCATTTTTTACGTTTGTAAGCGGTTTGATAATAGTAATTAATCAACAAAATGAAAATTTAAATTTAAAAACAGAATATGAAAAAATGTTGGATTTTGAGCAAGTGTATGAAAAAGAGTTACAAAAAGAAAAAAATATCAAAAATGAATATAAAGAAAAGTTAATAATAATTAAAACAAAAATTTTAAATAAAGATAATAAACATAAAGTTATTGCTTACATTAATGATATAACAGAAGAAGATGATTCTTTTTCAGAAGAGGAGTATACAAAACTTCAATATTTACCAAATAATGGCTTAAAATCATTAATTTATTTTAAGATAGCAAACGCAAAACTGAAAAAAATAAATGTGGCTGTCAACGTATCGCCTGCGGTAAATGAGTCAAATTTAAATAAATTAACAGCAAAGCAATTTAAAGATTTAAGTGTAATTATAGGAATATATTTAGATAATGCTATAGAAGCTGCAGAAAAATCTAAGAAAAAAATGATAGGGATAGAAATGTATGAATTAGAAGATGGTGTAGAAATTATAATAACAAATTCATACACAGGAACAATAAATCAAAGTAAATTAGGGAAAGAGCAATATACAACAAAAGGTAAAGGGCATGGATACGGATTATTATTAGCTAAAAGTACAGTAAATCATAATAGAAAGATTTCTAGTACAACAGAAATTAGACCGGAAATATATATTAAATATATAAAAATAAAAAAATAGTGAATAAATGAAATTCACTATTTAATATTTTGGGAAAAAAAAGTTGTAAAAACAACTACTTTCCAATTAAGCATTCAGGCATAGTTGGTTCATCAATAACCAACACCCAGCATCCATGAGTACTAAAAGAAGCTGCAAAATTGCCTATAGAACATAAGATGTTAGCAATAAAGTTCATTTTTTTCATCCCTCCATATCCGTTAGACTACTCTTATAATTTTTATAGTTATTATAAGGCATCTTGAAAAAATTATAGGTTGCGGGTAGAATCATGAGTACAGCAACAAACATGCCATAAAGTAAGAAATTTGAAATTAGATAATCAGACAAAACAATTGTTGCTATTGATAGTACAGTGGCAGAAAATAAAGATATAATTTTAAACTTAATTCTCTTGTGATAGTTTGTTATTGGTCTTTTATGAGTATCTGCTGGAGCATATTTGTATATACAAACCAAGCAAAATAAACATATAATAAATTTAAAGTATAGGTAAAAGGTAGTCCCGACGCAGAGATAAACGCCACCAATAAATATAATGAATGAAGAAAGCAGACACAAAGTACTACTACTAGCATGCAATCCAAATGCTGTTGAGCGAATTATGTTATAGATTAATAAAAGCAAGATAAATTCTCGTGTAATACCAAGTATTACAGAGGCGAGTAATAACAATAATAGTTTGTTGACTGTTAAATAAATGCTTTCTAGTCCATAAATAATTATTGACATTTCTTCATCATTAATATTTGGACAGTACTTCAAAATAGTTTTTCTAATTAAACAAAATAACTTATTTTTCACTTCACTTACCACCCACGAACTAATTATAATACTAAACCTCAAATTTTTGCCCGTAGGTTCAATAAAAGTATCAAAACTTTCCGTAAACGTAAAAAAGTTAACTAATCATTAACAAAGAAAGCAGTAATTATGGGCAAAAGTTAAATTAACAAGATAAAAAATATAATTTATGATATAATGTAGTCAACAGAAATTGTGGAAAGGAGAAACATGTTAGAAAAAAGGAAGTTGAAAAATAAAAAAGAAGAATTGAAAGAGAAAAATGAGATTGAAATACAAATAATAGCAAAATTAAATAAAGAAATAAGTGATAAAAAAAATGAATTAGAAATAATAGATACACAAGTATACATATTAAGCAAAATTGAAGATGACGAGTATAATAAGGAAAAAATAGCAGAAGAACAAAAAGAAATAGAAGAAATATTTAAGAAAATAGAAACTATAGAAGAACAAATAAAAATATATGCTGAAGATAAAGTAATTGAAGATAATTTATTATTAGATAATAAAGATATCATAGATCAAATTAGTGATTATAAAAAAATGGCAAGTAACTATATATCATTTAAAAAAGAATACAGTAAAATTGAAGATTATTTAATAATTTTAAAACAAATAGAGCAAATAAATGACAAATGTATGGAGTTAGATAAAAATAAAAAAGATAATCTATTAAAAATAAATATTAGTGAGACAGAAATTAATAATGCAGAAAATAAATTAATATTGGAAGATGAAAGTTTAAAAAAAATAACAGAAGAAATGCAAAACTGTAGCAAAGTAATAAATACGTTAGAAGAAAAAGTAGAAAATATAGAAAGCACAAACAAAATAATATATAATTATGACAAATTAAACAAATTAATATCATTAGAACTAAAATACATTTTTTTAAAAAGCATTTCACCTTTAAAGGGGTCAATACCACAAATAGCGATAAGTACAAAAATAACTAAAGAAGCAATAAATATTTTATTAAGAGATAAATTAGTGGAAACAGAAAACAAAATTGAATATTTTGCTGATGACTATCAAGAAATAATAGAAAAATCATATTATAGTTTGGAAGAAATAGAAAATAATATTAATGATTCATTAACCAATATAAATATGATAAAAGAAAAACTTGATAATAAAATAATAAAAAATAATCCAAAAGCATTAGAAATATTAACAAAAATAGAACAAATTGAAGAAGTAACTAAAAAAAATGCAAATATAATAGAAATTTATAAAAATAAAATAAATAATTATAAAGAAAAAAATAGAAAAAAATTAGAAAAGGTGAAAGAATTAAATAGATAATTGATATAAAAATGTAAAAAATGATAAAAAAAATAAAAAAAAGTGAAAAAAGTGTTGACATCAAAAGACATATTTGTTATATTATTAGTGCGTCTTGAGAAA
>CALVVX010000007.1 GCA_944364015.1 uncultured Bacilli bacterium
TTAGCTATAATTATATTATCATTAATAGAAGTTGGTTCTACCATTTCATACCATGCTCCATAATATAAATTACTAGTTGTATTATTATTGATATTAAAATCAATTATCTTTGTATCTTTAGCATTTATGGTAATTCTTTCATACTCTTGTATTTGAGTCTCTGTAGGTAGAGATGATGCTGATAAGTTTACAAAATCATCAGTTTCTATGCTCATTGTAAACATTGCATATGTTGAATATAAAGCCAGTGTAAATAAACCTAATACACTTAATATAATTAAATAACTTTTTCTTATTCCCATACTTTCACCTCTATTTTTTAATAGTCTAACACAAATTAATTAAAAAATGTGTAGATTTAACTAATAAGAAACAAAAAAATACAAGAAAACAATTCTATTTACATAGAATAATTCTTGTATTTTTTTGTTTAACCCTTATATTTTCTTCATTTTTTAATAAAAATGCCCCCCCGTATTTACTTGTAGTTAACTTGCTATTTATCATCTTATCACTACCTTTTCTTAATTTTAACATAACTTTAATATTTTGTCGAGAATATATTAACATAAATTTAAATAAATTAACTATTATATTAATGGTGATAAAAATGAATTTAATTCCAACAGTAATAGAAAAAAGTAATTTAACAGAAAGAGCTTATGACATTTATTCACGTCTATTAAAAGATAGAATTATTATGTTAAACGGCGAAATTGATGATAATTTAGCTAATAGTATAGTTGCTCAACTATTATATCTAGATAGTATAAATAACGATGATATAAGCCTTTATATTAACTCTCCAGGCGGTTCAATAACCGCGGGCATGGCTATTTACGACACTATGAATTATATAAAAAGTGATGTTAGCACAATATGTATTGGCATGGCCGCATCAATGGGAGCTTTCTTACTAGCTAGTGGTGAAGATAAAAAAAGATATTGTCTACCAAATTCTGAAGTCATGATCCATCAACCACTAGGAGGTGCTCAAGGTCAAGCAACAGAAATAAAAATAGCAGCAGAACGTATTTTAAAATTAAAAAATAAATTAAATACGATTTTAGCTAAAAAAACTAAAAAAAGTCTAAAACAAATAGAAAAAGATACTGAAAGAGATAACTTTATGAGCGCTAATGAGGCATTAGATTATGGATTAATAGATAAAATAATAAAAAGAAAATAAGCTATTTGCTTTTTATTTTCTTTTTATTTTTTAATTTTAATAAATAATTCAAATACTCTAAATTATCCATATATTCAACTTCTGCTTCCATATCTTCATCTAATACTAAACTATCTATAATCTTATTAGAATCATATACTATATACCAATTATCTCCAATCATTGTACTATCTTTATCACTTAATTTTAAATATTCAAACTTATCTTTTTTAATATAACTATCTATTGCCCTAATTCTATTAATATAACTTTCTATTTTAATGTTATTACTATATACCCTAACATCATTTCTCTTTCTTTTATATATTGCATCTACATCACATAACTTTATCTTATTACGAGTAATTTTATCTATATTAGAATAAATACAAACAATATTAGAAGCACCAAAATCAGTCTTAATTTTACCATTTTTATAACTGTTTAAATTTCTAGTATTATTAATAAAATCAAACCAATTATCACTTTTAGTATCCATACAATTAGAAACAACATAATCAAAAGTATCTTCATCTAATTCATCATCTAAATCATATAAAGCAAGTAATTTATTTGCTAATACAAAATCTATTTTTACTTTTTCACTACTTTTTTGTGAAGTTAAAACAATATCACGACAAGCCATATAAAAAGTATTTAAAATATCTTCTTTTTCTTCACAATTAAAAGCATTAATACGATTAAAAACAGTAATAAATTGATTAATATAAACCCCATTACCATGTCTAAAACCTGCTGCTCTTCCTATTAACTTATCTTCTTCATTAGTGATTTTTAAAACAAAACCATTCTTATTTAACATACAATATTGTAATAAATCACTATCATTTCCAGTTAAACGAAGACAAGAACCAATATCAATTCCACAAGTTAAAGAAGAAACATCACAAACATCATACATACTATATTTATATTGATTATATTTACCACTTACATAAGCAACACTAGATTTATTTCTTTTATACATCATACTAACTAAATCACAACTAGCATTAATTCTCTCCTTACGAGTAGAAGCAGTATACTCATTACTAGAGGCAATTTTAGCTAAATTATCACTACCTAAAATAGATAATTCTAATAAACTAGATTGCTTAAAAGAATCTTTAATTTTTAAAATATTATATAAATTATCTAAATTAAACTTATCACTACCTATTATTAACTTAATCTTCTCATAATATTTCATAAGTTCTACTATACTAAAAACATTAACTATATTTTTAGATACATTAGTATAAAATAAATTTTCATCAACTTCTGCTTTAATACTACTACTAAACAAAAGAAAACCAATCAAAGAAGAATTAACAAAAAAATCTATAAATTCTCTATCTTCTAAATAATTTTGCTCAAATCTAGCTAAAAAAGCAACAAACTCTCCAAATAAAGATAAATTAGTAGTCATAAATCTATCTTCTTTTAATTCATAAAATTCATCATTAAAAGAAAAATTATCTTTTAATAAATTAACCTCTTCATCACTAACAACAACATCCAATGATTTACTAAATAAAGCAATATCACGTCTAATCTTATTAAAAATAAATTCTAAATATTTATAATTTTTAATATCTTTAAGTTCTTCGTTAGTAAAACTAACACCATTATATACATATTTATTATCAGATTTAATAATATAATTACGATATTTATCAACTTCTTTAGAAGAAAAAGAAATATAATTAGAATTTAATCTATTAATAATTTTAGATACTTCTTCATATAAATTATAATCATCTAATTTATTTGAAATATCAATAAAACTATCTCTAAAATTAGATATATTATTTAAAATAATCTCATCAATAAAACCAACAATAACTTTATTATCTAAACCAGAATAACAATACTTAGAAATAATAGAATTTAAAGACTTTTCCAATTCATTATTTTTATACATCATTCTTAATTTTTCTCTTTGTTTTTTAATAATTAATTTTTCTTTTACTTTATAATTATCAGATTTAAAACTAAAATAACCAATAAATTTATTAATAGAATTATCTATATAATTAGAAACAAATCTCTCTTTAGCCTTAGCAGAATACAAAGATAACATCTTAGATATAACATCTAACTCATTATTTTTAATATTTTTAGTATTATGTAACTTCTCTAAATAATAAATAAATTTATTATACTCTTCTTCTTTCATAACTGATCTAAATTCTTCTATGTATTTTAAATTAGAAATAACTTCACTAAAAGTATTATATTTTTTCAAAACCGCAAGTGTTTTGTTAAAATTATTAAAATAAAGGTCAATATTTAAACTTCTATGTTTATACCAACTATCTAAAGCACTAACTTTAAATACTTTTTTCATAGTATCAATCTTAACAGATGTATTATTAATATTATTAATAAAATCTTTAATAGCTAAATAACGAGAATCACTTTTTAAAATACCTAATTTAGATAAATATAAATCAATGTTCTCTTCTTTATCAAAAAAAGATAAATTACAACTATTAAACCTCTTTAAAGCAACATAATCATCCAAATTCATAATGCTTTCCCCCTTAAAAGTAACATTATTCTAACACAACAATGTATTAAAGTCAATAAAAGAAGAATTAAGCTCTTAAGTCTAATTCTTCTTTTAATACTATTGAAGTTAATTTAGGATTAGCTCTACCTTTAGTCTTTTTCATAATTTGACCTATTATATAGTCAAATACTTTTTTACCATCATGATAATCTTTTACTAAATTAGGATTTTCATCAAGTACCTCTTTTACTACATTTAATATCTCATCTTTATTAGTAATTTGAGAAATATTTAAACTATTAACTAAACTAATAACATCTTTATCTTCTTCTAATGCTTTAGTTAAAACCTCTTTAGCCTGTTTATTAGATATTTTATTATTAATAACCATATCTAATAATTTATTCAAACTATCAGCCTCTAATTTAATTTTATCAATAGATAAATTAAATTTATTCAAATGAGATAAAATAACACCTGTAATAAAATTAGCTAAATAAATAGGATTACCACCTTTATTAATACATAATTGATAAAAATCAGATATTTTTCTATCTTTAACAATAGTAGTAGCATCTACTCGTGATATATTATATTCATTTATATATTTATTAACTAAATCAAATTGTAACATTGGAATTTCTTCTTTTATTTTTGTAATCAATTCATCACTAATCTTAATTTTAGGAATATTTGGTTCTGTAAAATATTTATAATCAATTGCATCTACTTTATTTCTCATAGAAAAACTTTGCTTTAAATTATCATCATATCTTCTAGTTTCTTGAATAATCTTACCACCATTATTTAATATTTCAGTTTGTCTTTTAATTTCATATTCTAAAGCTTCTTTTACATTATTAAAAGTATTAATATTCTTCATCTCTACTCTAGTACCTAATTTATTATAATCTTTAGATAAAGAAACATTAACATCACATCTAATTTGACCTTTATCACTTCTAGCATCAGATATACCACAGTAGATAAATAAACTACGTAAAGCTTCTAAAAAACAAATAGCTTCTTTAATAGAATATAAACAAGGTTCTGTTACTGTTTCTAATAAAGGTATACCACATCTATTATAATCAATTAAAGAATAATTAGAATAATGGTTTAAATTAGCAGTATCTTCTTCTAAATGAGTATCATGAATTAAAACCTTTTTATCAACTCCATCAACATTAATCATTAAATAACCATTCTTACCAATAGGATTATGCATTTGAGTAATTTGATAACCTTTAGGTAAATCAGGATAAAAATAATTTTTTCGATCAAAACTCAAATATTTAGGAATTTCACAATTAAGTGCAATAGCAGTTTTTAAAGATTTATAAACAGCTTCTTTATTAACAACAGGTAATGTACCAGGATAAGCTAAATCAACAGAAGAAATATTACTATTTACTAAACTATTATAAGAATTTAGTGATGAAGAAAAATTTTTACTCTTAGTATTAAGCTGACAATGAACCTCTAAACCAATAACAACTTTATACATCATCATCACCCACTATCATATTTTTATAACCTAAACTATTTTCTATTTTACTTGCCATATTAAGAAGCATTGCATCTGTTTTTATCCCAGATGTAATATTAATAGCAACAGGCATTTTATTTACAAAACCACTTGGAATAGTAATACTAGGAAAACCACCAAAATTAGCAAGTGCTAAATGATTTTCTAAAAGTAAATACTTATCAGATAAATTATCAGATTTATCTCCAAACTTAGGAGCAATACCACCAGTCGCAGGCATAATCATACCATCATATTCTTTAAATAAATCAGTTAATTTTTCTACTAAAAGTCTTCTAATACGACAAGCATTTAAGTATAGTTTTTCTTGATTTTCTCTTTGTAAAATATAACTACCTAATATAAATCTTCTTTTAATAAGTTCTGAAAATCCATTAGTTCTAGTTTCAAACATAATCTCATCAATACTCTTACTACCAATTCGATTACCAAAATGAATTCCAACTAAATTAGCATTATTACTAGTAGCCTCTGCACAAGATATAGACATATAAGTAGGATAAATAGCATTTAATAAATCTTTATCAATAGATACTTCACTAACTGAAAAGCCTAATGATTTAACTTTATTAACAGTATCATAGAAATTATCTAATACTAATTTTGATTCATCAGTATCAACTGTATTATAATCACAAATTTCTTTAATATAAAATAATTTTTTATTACCAATATCTTTATTTATATAATCACTAAATTTAACACCATCATCTTCTAAAGTAGTCATATCTTTATCATCATGACCTTTAATAATATCAGTAACTAAACTAATATCTTTAACATTTCTAGCAATAACACCAACATGATCTAAACTAGAAGCAAAAGCAAAAAGTCCATAACGAGAAATTAATCCATAAGTAGGCTTATAACCTACAACACCACAATAAGCTGCTGGTTTTCTAATAGAATCTCCAGTATCACTTCCAATTGAAAAAGGGACAATATCCAAACTAACTACTCCAACACTACCAGAAGAAGAACCTCCAATTTGTCTAGTTTTATCCCATGGGTTTCTTACAATACCAGTATGAGCAGTAATACCACTACCACCCATAGCAAGTTCATCTAAAGTAGTCTTTCCTACTAAAACAGCACCACTTTCTTTTAATTTTTTATAAACAGTTGCATCATAAACAGGAACATAATCTTTTAATATATTAGAAGATGCAGTAGTAAGTATTCCTTTAGTAGAAATATTATCTTTTAAAGCATAAGGAATACCAGATAAAACACTATTAGATTTTTCTTCATCCTTTTTATCTAAAATACTAACAAACAAATTACAATCATCTTGATATTTATAAGCCAAAGCACTAGCAGTATTAAATAAATCCAAACTACTAACTTCACCCTTATCTAATTTAATACGTAAATTAGAAATTGTATTATCACTAAATCTCATTATTCCACCACCTTTGGAACAACAACTTGATTATCTTTAACATTACTAGTATTAACTAATAAATCATCAAAAACAAGTTCATTATTAACAACATCTTCTCTTAATTTAACATTATCTAATTCAAAAGGATAAAACATCGGTAAAACAGAAGAAATATTATCTATTTTACCAATTAAATCCATTTGTTTTAAAATAACATCAAACTCTTTTTGTAATGTATCATATTCACTATCTTTCATATCAAACATTAACTTCTTTGCATATTCTCTTAACTTTTCTTTATCTATCATAATATCCCTCACTCAAAGAAAATTATATAATTAAACCCTTTATAAGTCAAGTATTCATTAAAGGTAAAATTTATAACAAATTGGTAATCATTTTACCAAAGAATTGATTAGATCCATATTTTATTATATATTTGACTAAAGATTATTAGGAGGTTTTCACATGACACTTGGAGATAAAATAAAGCGATTAAGAAAAATAAATGACATGTCTCAACAACAACTAGCGGATTTTTTAGAAATAAATAGAAACTATTTATCAAGAATTGAAACAAATAAATCAGATCCCACTACTGGTATAATTATAAAAATATCTCGCTTATTTGAAATAAATATAAACTCCTTATTAGGAATAAATATAAACACATCTAAAAGAGAAGAAAAGCAAAAATATATAAACGAAAACTGTAATGCACTAACAGAAGAAGATTTAGACTTTATAATTAGAATAATAAATATAATGAAAGAAGAATATGTAAAAAGAGAAATAAAAACTAAATAAACTTTTATTTCTTTTTTATTCTTAATCTTTTCATATTCTCAATTTTATCTTCTAAAGTATATATTTTCTGATCAATTGTATTTCGTTGCTGATATAAAATATTAAGTTCAAAAACTAAATCATTTATCTCATCATCAATTTTAGGATTTTTATCATAATAATCAATTAATATTTTAAATTTTAAAATAATTTCATTAATAGATCTTCTACCTAAACTCTCAACTTTAACTAATTCTTCTTCAATAGTATTATTTTTAAAAAACAATAAAATCTTATCACGAGTAAAATTAGCTCTAGCTAAACAATTAGCACTTTTAACAGATAATCCCATTTCATATAAAAAATCTATTTGTTCTTTCATTGTTAATGGCTTATATATATCTAACATAGGATTTTCATTAAAATAATAGCATTTAAGTAATTTAGATGTTCCATATATTTCCTTATACATCTTAATAGAACTACTACAATTATTAGGAAAAAATGAAAGTAATGATAAATTATTAGTCCAATTAAATAATCCCTCTAAATTAGTAATACCATTTTTATTTAAAAACTTTAAAGCATAAGCACTAAAAAAATCACTATATTTATCTAAACTATTCATCTTGCACCTCATTAAGATTATAACACACTTATTGTTAATTTTAATTATAAATGATATAATTTAGTTAGAAAGAGGGATTTTATGTTAGAAATTAGCAATAATTGGCAAGATTATGAATGTATTGCCACTGGTGATAAAGAAAAATTAGAAAGATGGGGAAATATAATATTAAATAGACCAGATCCTCAAATAATTTGGCCAAAAGAAAACAAACAATTATGGAATAAAATGGATGCTCACTATATTAGAAGTAACCTAGGAGGAGGACATTGGGAATATATAAAAAAAATACCAGAAAATTGGACAATAAAATATAAAAAGTTGACTTTTAAAGTAAGTCCTACTAATTTTAAACATACAGGAATATTTCCTGAACAAGCAACAAATTGGGACTATATCATGGATAAAATTAAAAGTTATAAAAATAATCATAATGAAATGAGAGTCTTAAACCTCTTTGCCTATACTGGATGTGCTACAATGGCAGCATCTATTGCTGGTGCTACAGAAGTAGTCCATGTAGATGCATCAAAAGGAATGATTGAATGGGCAAAAGAAAATATGCATCTATCTCATTTAGAAAATAATAAAATTAGATTTATTGTAGATGATGTAATAAAATTTTTAGAAAAAGAAAAAAGAAGAGGAAGAACATATCATGCTATTATTATGGATCCTCCTAGTTTTGGTCATGGTCCAAATAAAGAAGTATGGAAATTAGAAGAAAATATTCAACAACTGCTATTAAAAAGCAAAGAAATATTAGATAAAGATTTCTCATTTTTATTAATTAATTCTTATACTACTGGATTATCTTCTATATCACTTAATAATATTCTTAGTCTTATTTTTAAAAACAATAAAATAATAACAGGAGAAATAGGACTACCTGTAACAGAAAACAAATTAATTTTACCTTGTGGTATATATGGAAAAATTACCAAAAATTAATATAATTTATGAAGATAACCACTTACTAGTAGTAGAAAAACCAATAAATATTCCAACTCAAAAAGATAATACATTTGATATAGATTTATTAACCATTTTAAAAAACTATCGTAAAATAAAGGAAAACAAGCCAAATAATGTATATTTAGGTCTAGTTCATAGACTAGATAGACCAGTAGGAGGCATAATGGTTTTTGCTAAAACTTCTAAATGTGCTCAAAGATTAACAAAACAAATTCAAAATAATACTTTTCATAAAACTTATTATGCAGTAGTTTTAAACAAAATAGAACCTAGTGGTACATATAAAGATTATTTAATAAAAGACAAAAATAAAAATATCAGTAAAATTAGTAACTCAAAAGAAGGAAAACTAGCTATATTAAACTATGAACTAGTAAAATATAAAAATAATCTATCACTAGTAAAAATAAACTTAATAACAGGAAGACCACACCAAATAAGAGTCCAATTTGCATCAAGAAATCACCCCTTACTAGCGGATCATAAATACTCAAATAGTAAACTAAATATTCCAATTGCTCTTTTTGCCAAAGAAATAAAATTTATACACCCAATAACAAAAAAAGAACTAACTTTTACATTAGATCTTCCTAATCGTTATCCATTTAATTTATTCTAAAACATCTAATTTTCTAACAACAATTTGATACTGATCGTATCTTTTTTCAACTACTCCAAAAACTCTAATAATACTACCATTTTCTACATAATTATATTTTATATAAGTTTTAGGAAACAAAACTAAATCTACAACAGAATACTCATCAGATCCTCTAAAAAAAGCCATAACATCATTTTTTTTAGTAACAACTTCTTTAATACTATTAACTTTTAAAATAACATTAATCTCCTTATTATATAATTTTTCTAACTGCTCTAATGTATTTTCATTAACTCGATATTTACTAACAGGATGTTCACTTAAATAAAAGCCAAACATTCTAAATTCCATATCAATCAATTCGTCTTTAGGAAATTCATCATATATAACCATCTCTGGTACTAAAGTTTCTACTATAGTATTATCTTCATTTAATTCTGCATAATTAAATAAATCATCTAAATTTTCTATTAAAGTTTTTTTATTATAAGAAAAATTAGAAAAACATCCAGCATATATTAAATTTTCTATTAATTTTCTACCTAATTTAGCTTTATATGCTCTTTTTATAAAATCAACAAAATCAATAAATTCTCCATTTTTTCTCAAACTAATAATAGCATTACTACCAACACTACCAACTCCATGAATAATAGACAAAGGACAAATAATACCATTTTCTACTATTTCATAACTATTAGTACTTTTATTAATATCACAAGGAAATATTTTAATATTATTAACACGACACTCATTAATATAAGTTCTAGTTTTAACTTCACTACCTATTGCATTAGTAAGTAAATAATTCATAAAATATTTATAAAAATAAGTTTTTAAAAAAGCCATTTTATATGCAACTGTAGCATATGCCACAGAATGAGATTTATTAAATCCATAATTAGCAAATTTTAATATCAAATTATATACTTTTTCACTTAATTGACTACTATGACCCATTTTTATACTTCTAGCTATAAATTTAGGTTTTTCTTCTAATAAAATATCCTCTTTCTTCTTTGACATAGCTCGTCTTAAATTATCAGCTTCCGCTAGTGAATAACCTGCTAAAACTTGAGCTATTTGCATTATTTGTTCTTGATATATAATTATTCCATAAGTTGGTTTTAAAATATTTTCTAAAGAAGGATCTATATAATCAACTTCTTCTTGTTGTTCCTTTCGATTAATATAAGTATCAATATTTTCCATTGGACCTGGTCGATAAAGGGCTAAAGCAGCTACTATATCATCAAAACAATTAGGTTTTAATTTTTTTAAAAACTTTTTCATTCCAACAGATTCAAACTGAAATATACCATCAGTATTAGCATTAGAAAATATTTTAAAAGTTTTTTTATCAGTTAAAGGTATTCTACTAAAAGTAATATTTAACTTCTCTTTTTTTCTAATATCTCTAATTACATGATCAATTAATGTTAAATTACTAATTGCTAAAAAATCCATCTTTAAAAGACCCAAAGATTCTAAATAATTCATAGAATAACCAGTAACATACATTCCTAAAGGACTACGATATAAAGGTATAACATTATCTAAATCACATCTACTCATAACAATACCCGCAGCATGAATTGAAATATGACGAGGAAGTCCTTCTAAACGTAGTGCAATATCATATAATTTTTTAAAATTATAACTATTATCAACTATTTCTCTAAATTTTTGATTAGATAAATAACACTCTTTTAATGTATTTTTATTAGCTAACTTGCTAAAAGCATCTATACTAGCTATATCAATATCTAAAACACGACCAACATCTCTTATTACTTGTCTAACACCTAAAGTATTAAAAGTAATAATTCCTACTACTTTTTTCTCTCCATATTTATTAATAACATAATCAATTACTTCACTACGTCTTTGACTATCAAAATCAACATCAATATCAGGCATACTAACCCTTTGAGGATTTAAAAATCTCTCAAAAAGCAAATCATATTCAAGTGGATCAATATCAGTAATACCTAGAGTATAACTAACTAAACTAGAAGCAGCACTACCTCTACCAGGACCCACTAGTATTTCATTAAATTTAGCATATTTAACATAATCCCAAACAATTAAAAAATAATTACAAAAATCCATCTTATTAATAACATCTAACTCATAATTTAATCTATCTTGATATTCTTTAGTAACATTACCATTAAGTCTTCTTTTTAAGCCTTTATTACATAAAGTAGATAAATAATCAAAAGCATCAATATTCTCATCGTAAATAGGAAGTAAATTAGGATCATACCCAATATCAACATTACACATATTAACAATAGATTTAGCATTATTAATCTCATCTAAACCAACATAAAAACTATATTCTTCCATAGTAAATAAATGTTTATTTTTATGAGTATAAAGCTCATAAGTACCTATTTTTTTATCTAAACTAACCATAAATAAATAATCTAAATACTTATAATCATCTTTATCTAAATAAGAAACATCATTAATAAATACTTTCTTATAAGATATATTATCTTTATCACTAATATTAGAATAACCAATATAATGAATATCATAAATATTAAAAATTTCCTCATTATAATAACAATAAGGCATAATTAAAATAAGATTATCTTTATAATGAATTAAATCATCAATAGAAACTTTTCTATCAGAAACAATTGTAGATAATTTAATTAAGTTTTTATAACCCATATTATTAATAGCATAAAGTAATATTTTTATATCATTTACTTCTAATTCTAATCCAATAATAGGTTTAATATTATATTTTTTACATTCTAAATAAAATTCCATAACCCCAAACATATTATTAGAATCAGTAATAGCTAAAGAGGTATAACCTAATTCATTAGCCCTAGCAACTAGTTTTTTTATATCATTTAAACTCTCTAACAAAGAATAACTAGTTTTAACTTGCAAAGCTACATTCATAAGTATACCTCCTTATTTAAACACTTAAAAATATATATGCTACAACTACACCACAAATAGCAAGTAAAGATGCTAAAAAGAAAACTTGTGCAAATCCACCACTTTTAATACCAATATCACTAATAAATAAATTACGACGTAAACTTTTTGTCTTAACTGGTCTCATCTCTTTAGCAATACGATAATTATTTCTACCCATATTTAATTGATATGGATTGGTAGGCTCAATAATCATCTTCTCATCTTCCCCATTTTCATTTTTAAATTCTTTTTCTATTCTCTCATCGTTCATATTTATCCTCACTTTCTTCTATTTTCACTAATTAACTCTATATCAGTAGTTAACTGTTTAATTCTCTCCATTATTCTTCTTGCTTTAACTTTCTCATCAACCTTACCCACTAAACTAAAATGCTCCTCTAGCTGTTCTAAATTAAAATTTGAAGTAAAAAACGTCGGTAAATGCTCTTGCATACGATATTGTAAAATATTACCTAATATCTCATCACGAGACCATGCACTAGCGGTCTCTGCACCTATATCATCAATTAATAATAACTCTACTTTTTTAATATAATTAAATTTTATAACATATTCATTATCATCATTAAAAGATGCTTTTAAACTTCTCAAAAACTCTGGATAATAAACAATAGCAACTTTTTTATCCAATTTAGCAAGTTCATTTAACATTGCACTAATTAAATAAGTCTTTCCACATCCAAAATTACCATGCAAATATAATCCTTTATTCTTAATACCTTTTTTATAATCATCAATATAATTTTTAAGCCACTTAATAAGCTCAAATCTTGAAGCATCATCAGTATAAATATCTTTCATTGAAGCATTTCTAATCTCAAGAGGCATATCATATAACTCAATATTTTTATAATAAAAATTTGCCTCTTCCATCTTCTTTTTATATTTACAAGGAACATAACACATAATAAGCTGATCATTTTCTACAATTGGATAATAAACATAACCACTAACAGCATTCTTACACATAACTAAATCTTTACAATTAATACAATTATTAAGTTCTCTTACACATTCTTCTATTTTAGTAGTATGCATCATAATCTTACTTTTAGGAAACTTTAATGAAGAAACAACTTTCTTAAATTTAGGATTTTCCATTGCTTTATTAAATTCAAATTCTAACTTTTCTTCATCTTTTTTAAATTTATCAATTATATTTGAAATATTTTCCATTATTTATACTCCTTCAACAACTCTTCCATCTTTAATTTCTCCTCATCGTTAACTTCCTTTTTTTCAATTTTCTTATCAAACCAATCAGGTATAACCTCTTTATTAATAATAACTTTTTTCTCCTCTTTTTTATTATACTTCTTATGTTCTTTTTCTGCAAGATGCATTGCATCATCTACAGTCTCAATTTTTAATCTTTGCCACTGACCCGCTATAGTTTCAACAAAACTACGATTTAATTTATTATTTCTAGTCTTTAGAGTATAATCTAATAATACATTAACAACACCAGGTTTTAACTTATATTCAACAATCAAATCTTCTGCCAATTTAAGATCTCTTTTAGTGGGTTCAGCACCATTATTTTTAGCCTTTAATAAATCATAAGGAGAAATAGTCTCAAAAGTATAAATCATCTTTGCACGATTAGAATTATCTCCGATTGGTTTTCTTAAATATTCTGGCTGTATAGTAGTAATACTTGGAAGTAAGCCTCCATTATCAAACTGATAATAATTTCGACAAGATTTCCTTAATTCTTCTTTATTAATTAATCCTTTTTCATTTAAACAAATCTTAATGATATTTTGCATCTTCATTGCATCTATATCATATAAAAAAGCTAAATTTAAAATTAATTCCTTTGTTTCTTTATTAAAACAACGACCAATATCTATATCTTTTGGCATAGAAGAAAGTAAAAAATCAAAATCAAAATTAGTATTTATATCTAGCTTTAATTTATTACATCTTCTAATATTATCATTCAAACTTTGATAAGAAGTAAGAGGAATTGTTTCAAATACATCAGAAAAAGATTTTGTTATATCTTCATAACCAGTAGTATTTATCTTTGGTAAACGAAAATAATTTTTTAACTTTTCATATTCTATCTTTCCAATATTATTATACAATATAACATTCAAAATAGGATGAGAAAAAACTTCACTAGCATTAAGAGGAGTATATAACTCATAAATATAATTATTAATATTATCCTCTTTTACTTTAGTCTTAAGCAAACCAATTGCTTCTAATTTTTCTCTAGCTAAAACTATCTCATCTAAACTAAGATGCATATTACTAACTAAATGATGATGAGTATGTTCCAAACTAACAGTAGCACTCTTATCTAAATCCACTAAAAAGGTTAAATATAAAACTACAGGAATAGGACCAATTATTGGTTGATATAACATATTAAGTATTTTTCTATCTTCTTCAGTAATAATACTTTTATTAACAACAATATAAGTATCCGCGGGTAATAAAACATACTTATTCATTATATCACCTTCCCTTAAATATATTTTACCAAATTTATAAAAAAAAGTCTTTATTTTAACTTAAATTTATATATTAAATAACCACTTAAACAAAAACCACAAATGCTAAATAAAAAAATATATAAATTAAATTTAAATAAAAACAAAACAAAAAGATTAGAAAACATATGAGCAAAAATACATATCTTAATATCATTAGTTCTAATATAAATAAAAGCTAAAATAATTCCTAAAATAAAAGCATAAATAAATCCATTAATACTATCATGAAATAAAGCAAAGAAAAAAGAAGAAACAAAAATAGACATATTATTAGAATAAAATTTTTTTAATTTATTAATAAAAATACTTCTAAAAAGAAATTCTTCCACAATAGGACCAATAATACAACTACTAAAAATAATTAAAATTAAATTAATATTAGAAATACTATTATTATTTAAACCAAATATAAAAAAGATACAATTAATAATCAAAGAATAACTAATAACAAAATAAACATATGGAAAATATTTAGCAAATTTTATTTTATATTTATTATTTATAATTTTATATTTATAATTTAAGTATAAAATTAAAATAATATTAAAAATAACTAAAATAAAATAACCAACACTACTTATATAATTATCTAAATTATAACCCAAAAAATAATAAAAAGAAGCTCCAATTATAAGAAACAAATACTGTAATATAAAAACTATTATAATTTCTTTTAAAGACTTTAAAATATTCATATAAAAAGCAAACTAATTTTAGTTTACTTATTTCCACAAGTGCTGTGGATATTCACAATTATTTCTCTTTTCATTTAGTTTTTCTATTACAGAATCTAAATCTTCTTTATAAGTTATACCTAACCAATCAGCATTAGATGTTTCATATTTTAAAGTAATTTCATGATTATTTAAACACTTCAATATACAATCAGGAAGTAAAGCTTCATCTGTTAAAAAATCATTATCTTCTTTAAAAAAGTTAGTAAAAAATTCCTCCAAGTTTTTAAAGAAACTATGTTTAAACCCAAACATATTCATAGATACAGGATGATTCTCATCTATATAAAATTCTTTATCTCCATTTAATGGTTTTGCCAATATCTTATCATTATCATGACTAATACTGCATTCAATTATCTTCTCTACATTATTATTTTCATCATAAAATAAAACTCCTCTTTTAACAGAACCATATTTGCTATCAACTCGATTAATTGGATAAGGTATAGCTAAATGAGTATTATTTTCATGATTATTTCTTAAAAATCTTGCAGTTATTTCATAAGATTCATATCCATAAAAATCATCTGCATTAATTACCGCAAATGAAGATGGTACAACATCTTTACTACATAAAATAGCCTGTACTGTTCCCCAAGGTTTAACTCTTTCTTCAGACAATTTAGTTAAATCAGGAATATCATCCATTTTTTGAAATGCATAAGCAACTTCAATTTTACCTTCTATTCTTTTGCCAACTGTTTCTTTAAAAACATCAAAATTTTCTTCCTTAATTATAAAAACAACTTTCTCAAATCCTGCCTTAATAGCATCATAAATAGAATAATCAATCAAAAAATTATTATCATCATCTACTGGAGTTATTTGTTTTAAACCTCCAAAACGAGAACCCATACCCGCTGCCATGACAACAAGGGTTAACTTATCATTCATTATATCACCTCTAATACAGTTTAACATAATATTATTTATTTGACAACAACATAATAATCTGTTTTATACACCTTATCAGAAATTTTAACATAAATATCATATTTTCCACTTAAATTAGCATCATTAATATAAAAAATATTATCATTCATCTCATAAACTAACTTTTGACCAAATTTATCTAAAATAATATATATAGTCTCATCATTATCTTTGCTAACAACCAATCTATCAAATTCTTTAACAAAATTAATCTTATATTTATTATAATTATCATCAATTTTTTTATAAAATAATAAATTAACTCCTAAATTGCTAGTAACAGTTTCACTAGATTCTCCAAATCTATTTTGAACAAAATTCCTATAAAAGTTACCAACTTTAACCGTAATATTATTAGAAATATCAACTTCTTTTTTATTAATAACTTCTACATTATCAGAATCATAATCATAATAAAGAGTTTTATTTTTACCTATCAAAATAACTTCATTATCTTTATAAATTAAATTAACCCATTCATCATCCTGATCAATTATAAATTCTCTAACAACACTACCATTTTGTCTATCAATTTCTAATATATTATTTGCTAAAACTAAATAATTACCATTTTCCAAAGGATATACTAATCCTTGAAATCCATCAGAAATAACATAATCATTGTATATTCTTCCTACCATATCAATTTCACTAAAACTAATATAAGATCCATCATTATTCTTACGACTAGAAGTAATTAAAAAATGTCCATTATCTAATTGTTTAATTTTATTAGAAAAACCCTCAAAATAATAAACTAATTCATTATTTTTATTTATACCCCCTAAAGAAGAATTAATTTCAACAAAACCAATCTCATCATTATCAACAACAACTGTGGGTAAATCCAATTCTATTTTATCTATTACAACATTATAATTATATTCTTTATTGTCCACTACTAATTTAACTTCGTTATTATCCATCTTCAAATTATAAATATCTAAATAATGTTCTCTTTTCTCATCAGATTCCTCATATAAAAAAACATCATTAACATATACTCTAACTTTAATATCTTCACTAGTATTAAACATTATTAAAGCACTAATTGGAGCAATTTCATAAGGATTTATAACTATTTTAGGATTATCAATAGTATATCCATAACAAGAATAACTTTTCTCTAAATTCTTTTGTACTAGCATAATATCTTCTTTTTGACTAACTTCTTTATTAGAAGATACAATAACAGAACCAATAATAGCTACAAATAATATAGCTACAATAATAATTGTAATAATAATAATTTTTTTCATATTTCGACTTCTTTCTTCCTCTATATTATTATACAATAAAATATAGTTATTAACAATAAACAAATAAATATAATTAACTAGAGGTGAGAAAGTGTTAAAAAAAAGTAGAATATATGCAGTTATAGGAATCTTTATATTATCTTTTTTATGTCATTTTATTTTTGAGTGGTTCCCAAATGTATTATTTTCAGTATTTTTTCCCGTAAATGAAAGTATATGGGAACATATGAAAATATTAACTACAGCAACTTTACTTTATTCATTTATAGATAAAATAATACTTAAAAAATTAAATGTTAAATATAATAATTATAACTTACAATTATTTATATCATCAGTATTAAGTATTCCACTTTATCTAATAATTTATCTACCAATATATAGTCTAATTAAAGAAAATATATTTGTATCTATATCTTTACTATTAATTATATATATAATTATGCAATATATAAGTTATATAATCATGCAAAAAAAACAAATAAAATTTCCAAATTATATATTTAATATCATAATAATCATAGTTTATATCTTTTTTGCATATTTAACTTATAATCCTCCTCAAAATTATATTTTTTATGACACAGAAAAAGAAATATATGGAATAGAGCGTTAATTCAAACGCTCTATTTTCATAAAATTAGTTGTCTTATTTACAGTATTATTTGGAAAACCACCAGTTATTATAATAATATCATTTTTACCTACATTAAACATTTCTTTATATAATCTTTTAGCATCTTCAACTATTTCATCAGTACTATCATATTCTTTTACTACTCTACTATAAACTCCATAGTTAAGAGACAAACTTTGAGCCACTTCTTTAGTAGTGCAAGCCGCAATTATTGGAACACTAGGTTTTAAATTACTAATCTTAATCGCAGTGTTTCCACTCATTGTTGCAACTACTATTGCTTCTACACTTAAAGTTTTAGAACATTCAACTACACTCTTAGCAATAGTCATTGCAATATCATCAGTACTAGACATAGAAAAAGTAACATCTTTATTATTATTTTCAGCCATCAAACATATTTTAGACATATATTTTACAACATCAATTGGATGTTTACCAGTAGTAGTCTCTCCACTTAACATAACAGCATCAGTACCATCCAATACAGCATTAGCAACATCACTTACTTCCGCTCTAGTGGGTCTAATATTCTTTTTCATAGATTCTAACATTTCAGTGGCAACAATTGCAATTTTACCATATTTACGACACTTTTTTATAATTTGTTTCTGATAAATAGGAAGCATTTCCAAAGGAACTTCAACTCCTAAATCTCCACGAGCCACCATCGCACCATCTGCTACTTCTAATATTTCATCTAAATTTCTAATACCTTCTTGATTTTCAATTTTCGCTATTAATTTGATGTTTTTATTTCTAATTAATTGACGAGCCTCAATTACATTATCTTTATTACTAACAAAAGATAAAGCAATAAAATCTCCATCATCTATAATATCAGAAGTTAAATCTTTATAATCTTCTTCACTAATAAATGGTATTGAAAGATTAACTCCTGGAACATTTAAACTCTTTTTATTTCCAAGTTTTCCTCCATCAATAATCTTACAAGTAACACCATCTTCTTCAACAGATATTACTTCTATTTTCATAAGACCATTTTCTAACAAAATAATATCTCCAATTTTCAAATCATCAATAGCTTCAGGATGATTAAGTGAAAATCTCTTCTCATTACCTAAAACTTCGTCTTTAACTATTCTAATTGTTCTACCTTCAATTAAAGAAACCTCTCCATTTTCCATCATTTGATTTCTAAACTCTGGCCCTTTAGTATCAAATAAAATACCAATAGGTTCATTTAACTTCTTCCTAACTTCTTTAACTACATTAATTACATTAATTCTCTCTTCTAAAGTTGCATGAGAAAAATTTATTCTAGCAACATTCATACCTTCTGCTACCATTTTCTCCATAACTTCAACCGAAGAACTAGAAGGTCCAATACTACATATTATTTTAGTTTTTTTCATTATAACATCCTCCCATTATCTTAAATAATCAAATTTAATCTTATCTTTTCTTTTTTTATATTCTTCTTTATTTTCTGCTTCCATTAAATAGTTAATAAGTTCTAAACGATATTGTTTTAAAGCCTTAATATATTGATTAGTATTTCTTAATTCATACTTAAAATTATGAATACTACTAAATATATTAATAGCTAATAAAGAAATTAATAAACAAGAAACAACAGGAGTTTTATCAAAAGCAATAATAATTAATATAACTCCTACTGATATACTAAATAATGGTTTAGTAATTAAAGAAATTCTTTTTTGTCTTGCTAGTTTCATTTCTTCTTTTAAATAAGCATTAACAAATCTTAAAGATTCTTTCTTTTTTAAACTATATTTATTATTTTTCTTAAAAAAATTATCATTAATCATATTTACCTCTTTTTCCATTATATTCTAAAACTTATCAATTATTCCTTAACTGGATACATATAATAATATATTTATTATACTTTGTCAATAGTTAAAAAAGATAGTGTAAACACACTAAATCTTTAAATATTTTTTTACTGCTCTATAACTACCAAACATACCCACTAACATACCAATTATAAGTAATATAACAGATATAATATATACAAATGGTACTGGAGTAATTATTTGAGCTAAATTTGAAGAAAATAACGTACCACCAAAATAATCATATAAAGCTGTATATCCATATATTGTAACTATAATTGGAATTATTGCCCCAATTCCTCCAAGAAATAATCCTTCAATAATAAATGGTACTTTAATAGATATATTAGAGGCTCCTACTAAACGCATAATTTCTATCTCTGTACGACGAGCAAATATTGCAAGTTTAATTGTATTAGCTATTAAAAACGCTGTTACAATTATTAAAGCAATTACTGCTCCAATACATACTTTATCAATAACTTCAAATACTGGTAATATTTGATTAATCATATCTTCGCCATAATTAACAGTATTAATCTTATCAATCTTTTTTATTTCATTTGCAGTATCATGAATTTTCTCTATATCTTTAACTTTTATCATATAACTATCTAAAAGTGGATTGGTATCATCTGTCCATTCTTGAGTAACTGTATTAAAAGTAGAATCACTCTCCGCTAACTCATTAGCAGACTCTTCTTTAGATTTAAAAGTAACCTCTTCAACATTATCAATAATTTTAATCTGATTTCCAATATTTTCTACTTCTTCACTAGTAGCATCATTATCAATAAAAATAACCATTGTAACATCTTGTTTAATTTTTGAAGCTATTTGTTCAATATTATAAGAAATAACTATTGATAAAGCTACAACTATTAAAGTAATTGTAATACAAGAAATTGAAGCAAGGGATAAAGAAAAATTTCTAACTAAACTTTTCGCGGCATCGCGAAAGTATCTTCTAATAGTTCTAATACCTCTCATTTACATACTGTCCTTTCTCATAATCTTTTACTAATTTTCCCTCATTAATTACAATTACTCTTTTCTTCATTCTATTAACTATATCTCTATCATGAGTAGCCATAATAATAGTAGTACCCATATTATTAATTTGTTCTAATACTTGCATAATCTCCATACTAGTATCAGGATCTAAATTACCAGTAGGTTCATCACAAATCAATAATTTAGGTTTATTTACAATTGCTCTTGCAATAACTACTCTTTGTTGTTCTCCTCCTGATAATTGATTAGGATATTGCCTTACTTTATTTTTTAAACCAACTAATTCCAATACTTGCATAACTCTATGATATATCTCTTTTTTATCACAAGCAAAAACTTCTAAAGCAAAAGCAACATTTTCATAAACAGTAAGTTTAGGAAGTAATTTAAAATCTTGAAATACTACTCCTAGTTTTCTTCTTAATATATATACTTTTCTATTTTTTAATTTTGCAACATTAATACCCCCAATTATTATTTCACCCTTATCTGGTTTTTCTTCTCTATACAACATTTTAATTAAACTACTCTTACCACTACCAGAAGCTCCAATTACAAAAACAAATTCACCTTTTTTTATACTTAAATTAAAATCGTATAAAGCTACAACACCATTTTTATAAGTTTTTTGAACATCTACAATTCTAATTAATTCCATCTATCCTACCACCTTTAGTCAAGAAATATTATATCATATTAAGTTTTTTTTTACTACCGTTTTATAAAAAAAACTATTAGTTTTTAAACTAATAGTCAATATTAATTGTTTGTTCTTCTTCTTACATTAGATATAATAAATGCAAAAGCACTTAAACCTAATAATGTAACAACAAACGCAGTAGTAATTCCATCAAAAGTTTGAGGATTTTCTACTTTTTCATCTTCAACAGGTGTTTTATCATTATCTTCTGTTGGTTGTGTTGGAGTAGTATCTTCTACTTTAGTTAATTCATAACCATACTTAAAAGTATTATTACCACTAGCAGTTACAACACTATCAGTAACAGAATCATAATCTTTTACTGTTGCTTCTGCTACTTTCATACCATCTGTTGCACTTACGAAATTATCTAAAGAAATTTCAAAATCTGAATAAACAGCACCAGTATTATTTAAAGTAAATTTAACACCTTTATCAAGATTAGTTCCATCTATTCCATAAGCAACAAATTTACCAAATACATTAGTAGTACCAGTAGATGTATAGTTACCTAAACTTCTAAGTTCAACTGCACCATTTACATTAACTGTACCATTATTAGTAAATTTACCATTACCAACATTAGGAATAATAACTGTACCATCAATATCAAATACAGAATCTTTATTAACTAATAAAGAAAATCCCTCAATATTAGCACCAGTAGCAGTAGCTTCTAAAGCATCTGGTATTTTAACAAAAAATTTCTCATTTTCATTTAACACCACATCTCCATCTACTGTCATTAGTATTCTATTTGTACCAGTAGAAGTATCTAGTGAAAAAGTAACAGAACCATCATTAATAGTAAATGATCCATCAGCGCCAATATAAGTACTACCAGAAACAGTTAAAGTATCTGCACTAGTAATTTCAGTAGAATTAGTAATTAAATCCATAAAATCAGCTTCTGTATATTCTTTAGCATTAACAGAATCAATTCCCACTAAAGCAGTAGCTAAAATACCTGTAGCTAAAACTAACTTCTTAAACATCACATACCTCCTTCCTATTTTTATTATACCTTATATAAATTTATTATGCAATTATTTTTTACCACTTACCTCATATGTATCTGTAATTAAGAAAAATGCACTATTATCTAAAGCTAAAACAGCTTCTTTTAAAATAAAATATTCTTTAGTAGGTATTACAGTCATTAATAATTTTTTATTTTTATTAGAATATCCACCTTTAGCGCTTATCTCTGTTACAGTATGTGATAATTTATTAATAACTAATTCTTTTACCTCATCTTCTTTATTAGTAACTATATAAAAAGTCTTTGCATTAGATACCCCAATAATAACATGATCAGTAATGTAAGAAGATATACATAAAGCAATAACAGCATAAAGAGCATTAGTAAGTCCAAATACATAAGTTCCTAAAAACAAAATTGATAAATTAACAAATAATAAAGATTTTCCATAAGAAATATTCAAATATCTATTAAAAAGTTGATATAAAATATTAAATCCTCCAATTGTAAAACCACTTCTCATCATAAGACCAGTTGCAACACCTATAGTTATACCTCCATAAATAACTACAAGAAGCATACTAGAAAATTCAACATTCATCATAGTTACAATATTTTCAGTTATTGCTAAAAAAGTCGGATATAAAAGAGTTCCAATTATATTTCTAAAAGTAGTATCAAATCCCATATAAATAAAACTAATAAGTAATAAAGCACAAGAAACTATAGCTACAAATGTACTAGGAGATATCCCAATCCATTCACGAAAAATTAATGATAAACCTGTTGTTCCCCCAATGACTACATTATATGGAGCATAAAATAAATTAAAACCAAATGCATATAAAAATGCAGAAACAATAAACATAAAATAATTTTTTATTATCTTCTTACCCATCTTAACTCTCCTTATTACTTACTTCATAAGCATCACATACTAAAAAGAAAACATCAGGATCAATTGCTTGCAAACCCTCTTTAACGGTAAAATATAATCTAGTAGGAACTACTGCAAGTAATAAATTATGTTTATCATGAGAAAAACCACCTTTAGAATTAATTAAAGTAACACCACCATTAACTACAGATAACAAGAAATCACGAGCTTCAGCCTCTTTGTCAGTAATAACATAAAAAGCTTTACTTTGAGATATTCCAAGTATTACTTTATCAGTAATAATACTAATTATATATAAAACAATAAACCCATATAAAACAATTTCTAAACTAAACACTGTAATTGCGGATACTACTACTAATCCATCTACTATAAAAATTGCCTTTCCCATACTAACCTTAAAATATTTAACTAAAATTTGATTAATTATATCTGTACCACCAGTAGTAAAACCAGTTTTAAATATAATTCCATAGCCAATACCTGTTAAAACAGCACCAAAAATAGCTATAACAATTAATTCTAAACCTCCTAAATCGATAAAAGGCACAAATACTTTAGTTAAGCTAACAAATACTGGAAACAATAAAGAACCCACTATTGAATATTTAGTTTTTTCAAATCCAAGAGCAAAATAACTAATAATTAACAATATAATATTAGCAACAAGAATAAAAATAGAAGGATTAACACCAAACTGATTTAAAATAATAGACACTCCACTAACACCAAAACATACAATAGAATACTGTAAAAAGAAAACATTAAAAGAAAAAGCTACAATAAAACATCCAACTAATAACAACGCATATCTTTGTAATAAATTCTTCTTATCTATTTTCTTTAAAACCTCATCAACTTTTTTTCTTCTAAACCATCTAAACAAAATAACTACCTCCTTAAACCAGCCATAATCAAATCATCTAACTCTCCATTTAAAATACTATCAACATTAGTAGTCTCATATCCACTTTCATTATCTTTTACTAACGTATATGGACAAAGAACATAACTTCTCTTACCAGAACCAAAACCAATACTCATCTGTCCTTCTTTTAATTTATTTATTTCATCTTTTTTCTTTTCTAATTCCAATAAATATAATTTATTTTTTAAAATTTGAATTGCTTTTTGTTTATTTTGTATCTGACTTCTTTCATTTTGACAAGTAACAACAATTGAAGTAGGCAAATGTGTAATTCGAACAGCACTATCAGTAGTATTTACACTTTGACCACCAGCACCACTACTATGATACACATCTATTTTTAAATCATTGTCTTTTATTTCAATGTTAATATCTTCTTCTATTTGAGGTAAAACCTCAACAGAAGCAAATGAAGTGTGTCTTCTTTTATTACTATCAAAAGGACTAATTCTAACTAATCTATGTACACCTTTTTCACCTTTTAAATAACCATAAGCATATAAACCACTTATCTTTAACATTACACTTTTAATTCCAACTTCATCTCCTGCTTGAGAAGATACAACTTCGACCTTATAATTTTTTTTCTTACAATAACGTTCATACATTCTCTCCAACATCAAAGCCCAATCACAACTTTCTGTTCCACCGGCTCCTGCATGTATTTCTAAAAGACAATCATTTTTATCAAACTCATCAGATAAATATGTAAGTATGCTAATCTCTTCCAATTTAGAAGATAATTTTTCGTACTCCAAAGATAACAAAGAAACAATTTCATCTTCATCTTCTAATAAAGATAAATTATCTTCTATATCTTTTTTTAATTCAATAATTGGATTAATTAAATTTTTTAGACTACTAACATCTCTTATAACCAAATTAGCTTTATCTTTATCATTCCAAAAATCAGTATCATTCATACTACTTTCTAATAAATTTAATTTTTTAATTTTATTATCTAAGTCAAAGAGACCTCCATATTTTTTTTATTTCTGTATCTAATTCAAAATACTTATTTTTAAGTTCTCTATATTCCATGTTAACACACTCCTATTATAATTATACATACTTTTTAAACATTTAGCAATTATTATATTTTTTTATTAAAAAAAAGCAACTATTTGGTAAACCTTTTTGCTTTAATTAACTTTTTATCACAAGTATTAAAAGACTTCAAATACTGTCTTAAAAAATATACTTTATCAAGATTATTAGTAAATATCATATCACAAAATTCTAAAACTTGATCTAAAAAAATTTCACTATAATAATCTAAATCATAATATTTATTATTATTTATAAAAGCTCTTCTATTTACGATATCATAATTAAATTTATCACTATTAGAATATAACAATAATTTCACTAAAAAATTAACATTATTCTGCCAAATAACAGCATCAACAGATCCATTTGGAGCCCTAAATTCAATAGTATTCATATAATCAATATGATCTAAAGGTTTGACATTAGCAAAATTTATTGCACTATTAGAATATTTATATAACTCTTTAAACAAATGACGAGTATCAACATCTCCAGAAATTTGAAAATCAATATATTCATTATATAAGTTTTCAGCCATTGGACGAGCATAACTCTCAATAGTGGGTCTTTCAGTTAAGAAACTTCCATAAAGGAATCTAAATATAACATTTTCATAAACAGACCATAATTTAATAAAATTAAGCCAACTATTAACATTATTATTTAAAATATGTGCACCAATATGAATATGACCACCAGAATGAATATCAATTTTAGAAAATTTACTAACAATATGACAAACTTTAGACAAATCATCCCAAGAAGATGGAATGTCTCTTAAAATACTGGAATTTATTTCTATACCTCGATCCAAGCTAAAATCATCTACAAGTTTCCATAAATTATAAAAAGAAGTTTTACTTAATTTATTCCTTAATCTTTTTTCTTTAACTTTCTCTACTTCTATTTCTAAACCAAAAGTAACTTTAAAAGGAAAACCTAAATTATCTCTTAATTCTAAATAATAATTATTCAAATAAATTAAAAACTCTTGTAAATCTAAACCCGACATTTTAGACAAATTATCATTATCTGTTTTATTTAAAAACTTAAATATATCATAATTATTCTCACTAAACATAAAATTACCTCATCAATCTATTATAATTATCTTTTTTAATTTTTATTTTTTTTCTTATATGTTCAACACTCAAAGGTTTATATTGAGCTTTAATATCATCAACTGATTCAGAAAAACTAAAAGAAGACCTACTTCGATAACTTATTGGAATTAGTTGTGTTAATAAAAGACAAATAACATAACTAGAAACAGAAACATAATTAGAATTAACAGATTCTTTTTCTAAAATATAATTATTCTTATCTTCAATATATATAACTGCCTCAACATAAGATTCACTAGTAGTATAAGCTTTATTACTAACTACTTCTTCATAACTAATAACATAATCACCTAAAGTTTTATCTAAACTATTATTAGCTAAAAATTCAACTACTTCTTCATAAGTAATATCATCTATAGAATAAATTTCAATATCCCTAGAATAAGTACCATCATCATTATTTCTCCAATCACTATAATAACTCATAACACTAGAATTAGTTGTATCATCATAAACTCTTCTTTCACTAATATTTCCATTATTATCAATTCTAAAAGAAATAGAAGAATATAGTTTTTTATTATCACGGAAAAAAGGAATATCTTTACGAATCAAAAAAAATCCAGTAACTACAGAGGCCACTAATACAAATGGTGCAACTAATTGCATTGCTCTTGCAGTAATTTTTAAATTTTTAACAAAATTAATCTTAAAATTAATTAATTTTATATTTTTCTCTTTGTTTTCTAACATCTCAATTTCTTTTTTTAAAGATAACAAAAATTCTTTTTTTATATATTCATTATTTAACATAACATAATCCTCCACATTAAAATAAAGTCATAGAATATAATAAATCAGGCTTATTCTAGCATTCTTAATTAATAATGTCAATATTTTTATTATATTTAACACACAACTTTATTTAGACTATACCATTACTTAATAAGTACATCACTGCAAAACTCAGGAATCTTTTTTTATATTTACCATTTTTTATTAACATTATTAAAGATCTTATAAAAAAATGTGATATAATATAAAATATATAGTATTATTAGTGTCAAAAAAGTTTTACTGAATTGGAGGAATTATATGAAAAGCAAAATACCAAATATTTTATTTATTATCTCTTTTGTTCCATATTTATTAGTTTTAATATATGGAATAGTTGGTGCATTTACTGGAGTTTCATTTGTTTTTAATACAGTTTATGGATTTGATGCATTTATAATAAGATCATTATCTATCTTGTATAGTATGTTAGTTGTTCCAATCATTCCCGTATGTTTACTTTTTCAAGTATGTTATATACTTAAAAACAAAATTAAAAAGTATAAAAATATTAATAGTAAAAAAGTTATTAAAATATGTTTGATAATAGGTTCTATTTTAATAGGTTTTGTTGTAATATATTTTCATACATTTGAAATAGAAAAATATTTAGAAAAAGTAAATGCAAAACAAATGATTAAAAATGCAGAAGAAAAAATAGGATTTAATAAAAATAATGTTATAATAGGCGGCATTTTTGATATACCTGAATTTGAATATAGTCATATACTCATAGATTATGATAAGAAGGAAATTGGTATGCTATTAAATACTTCTATAGATGAATTTTGGAAAATAAAATTAGAAAAAACTACAAAAAATAGTTCTACATATCAACATATTATAAATGATTATTTTATGCAAGTTGATATACCTTTAAATTATCCAGGAGAAAGACTAATAAGCTTTTATGAAAACGAAAATCTTATACATAGAACTATAGCATTTTTATTAATATATAAAGACGGAACAATATATGTTGCTGATAATATAAAAGAAAAAGATACTGGATTTACAAAATTTACAGGATTGCAATGGTCTGAATTTTTTGTTGGTAAAAATATAAAATTTAAAGAATAATAAAAACTATTATTTTAACATTTATAACATAAAGAAAAAATTTGAAGCATTAGTTAAAATGTAGCATTGTGAAGAATTATTTATTATATTTAGCACACAACTTTATTTAGACTATATCTTAAATAATTAGTTACTTTATAAGTGCAATTATAGCAAATTAAAAGCTAACAAATAAATGTTAACTTTTTTTCAAAAATTTTTCTTTATTTTATAAGCTATTTGCCACAGCAATTTTTATAATTTTTCCCACTTTATTTTCTTTAACAATTATTTCTGTTGTTACTAAATCTTTTTTCAATAAT